>NZ_JBCPAN010000001.1:350304-462233 GCF_040916945.1 Bifidobacterium sp. RTP21102st3_E2_RTP21102_210122
GGGATTCTCCCGGGGCACGCCCCACACGTGTTTGGAAAGCTGGGACTCTATTGGTAATCAGATTTATGCACGCTTACGTGCCGCGCGAATGCGGAACGCGGTGGCCAGACAGCACCAGCCAATCAGGCAGATAACCGTCATCGTTGCAAACGTCCATGTGCCGCCGACGGCAGTGGCGTGAGCAAACTCAGCGGTGCCTTCTTCTCCTGCGCCGGCCTGAGCCACGGAAAGAATCGTGGAGAACAGTGCGGTACCGGCAGCGCCGCCAAACTGAAGACACGTGTTGAAAATGGCGTTGCCGTCCGGCTTGAACTCGGGAGAGACCTCCGACAGGCCACTGGTCATCACATTCGCATTGCCGATGGAATAGAACAGACCGAAAATGAAATAGAATCCGGCGAGCAGCAAGGGCGTAAGCTGCATCGAGAACACCAGCATAAGCACTGGGCCCAAAATAGCGATGCCGATCGGAATCAGAATCGGCTTGACCGCGCCGAACTTATCGTAGAACCAGCCGCCAAGCGGGGCACAGACAGCGCCGACCAGTGCTCCGGGCAGTACCAGAGAGCCGGCCACAAATGCCGTGGTACCGAGCGAGAGCTGTGCCACATTGGTGATGACATAGCCGTAGCCGATGGCGACCAATGGCAGCAGCAGATATGCGCAGGCGTGTAACAGTACGGCGGGATCCTTGAGAATGCCAAGGCGCAGCAGCGGGGAGAAGGCACGCTTGGAACTCATGGCGAACACGATCAACAAGGCGAGGCCCGCAATCAGACTGACAATGGCGATAATGCCGGAGCGTGTGGCTGACTTGCCGGACACCGCCGCACTGATGGCCACGCCACCTTGGTTGAGCGCCAGCACCAGACCGACCAACGCGACAACAATGGACCCAAGCTGAATCGGGTCAAGATAGGCAGCCTCGGTCGGTGTCTTCTGCTCAATGCACTTCATGCCGATGCATGCTGCGATTAGCACCAGCGGAATGGCGATGACGAAAATCGCGCGCCACGGCAGCACTGTGGTCACCGCGCCGCCGACGGTCGGGCCGATGGCCGGAGCCACGGTAATGACCAGCGATCCTACGCCCATCAATCGGCCGATTTTCGAACGAGGAGACTGCTCCAGGATGATGTTGATCATCAACGGCGTGGCCACGCCTGAGCCAATGCCCTGAATAATGCGGGCGACAATCAGCAGCGGGAAGGCTTGGGCGACGATCATGATCAGCGAGCCAACGATGGCCAGAATCACAGCCGCAAGAAAAATGGTTTTCAGCGCGAATCGGCGCTTCAAAAACGAGCTGATGGGCATGGTAGCGGCCACCGCCAACAGATAAATCGTGGTAATCCATTGCACAGTGGCCGTGTCGACATGGAATTCGCGCATCAGTGCGGGGAAAAGCACGGTCATCACGGTTTCGGTCAGAATGCCAATGAAGGCAAGTGAGCCGACAGCCACAATCGCGCCGATAAGACGTGTGGGAATCTTCTCGTTATCAATATGCTGCTCAGGCATACATGCTCCTAAACGTTCGGTTGCAAGGTATGGAATGTAAGGTTTACCAACCGGCGTAGGTACCTGTGCGTGCGGATAAACCGGCAATCGTACTGCCTTGGCTGCACGCTATGGAATCACAAAACCACCTGTGAGTGTACGGTTCGGGGCGGACGCTACGGTCGATGCGCAATGGGTTGTCCCTTGGTTTGGTGGGGTTTGATGGGGCGGATTCGGCATTGGTCCGGTAGCAGTTCGGCATTGGTTCAGCATGAGGAAACCGCGATAATATCTGCCCTGCCGCCTAGTTTGGTGAACCATGGGTATTGAGAACACGCATAAGCTGATTGTCAACTGCCTGCCACTCAACGAAGGAGAACGGCGGGCTTTCGCCAAGGCGGCTCGCGATGTGCCGCAGGAATTCGTGGGCGACGAAGCGCACCGCGGCGACATGGTCTGGTCGGCCGCTGTTCCCGAGGAGCTTCGCTCCCGAGCTACCGCAGTCATCGGCAACTTTCCGGTCTCGCAGGCTTCCCAATACACCCGTCTTGAATGGTTGCAGACCTTCAGCGCCGGTGTGGATGCGTACATCTGCCCGGGTGTGCTGCCTCGCGGCACCATGGTCACCAATGCGAGCGGCGCGTATGGCCAAAGCGTGTCGGAACACCTGTTCGCCACCATGTGGGCATTGATGAAGAACCTCAACCGGTATGCCTCCAATCAGCGTGATCATCAGTGGCAGGATGAAGGACCGGTATTGAGCCCGGAAGGTGGCATCGCGCTGATTATCGGCGTCGGTGACATCGGGTCGCATTTCGCTCAGCTTGCCCAATCCGTAGGTATGCGTACTTTCGGCGTGCGCCGTCATGCGGACGTGCCGGCCAAGGGCATTGAAAAGATGTATGGCTTCGAGCGGCTGGAGACGCTGTTGCCATTGGCAGACGTGGTGGCGATGGCGGTGCCGCGCTCGCCGCAGACCCATCATCTGCTGAATGCGGATCGTCTGGGTCGTCTGAAATCCACAGCCATCGTGATTAATGCCGGGCGTGGCGACGCCATCGATCCCGAGGCCTTGGCTGACGCCTTGCACAATGGACGGCTCCACGGTGCCGGATTGGACGTCACCGAGCCTGAGCCGTTGCCGGCGGAAAGTCCGTTGTGGGATGAGCCGCATTGCCTGATCACCCCGCATGTGGCCGGCGGCAATCATTTGGAAAAGACTTCCGAACACATCATCCGCATCGCCCTGACCAACGTTTCCCGCTATGCCAAACAGCAGGAACTGTTGAATCTCGTGCGATACTGATTCGCCTGTGTCGGGCGGCGGGCGGCCATCGCCTGACACTGAATACAGATAAGGGGCGTATAACACCGTTGTTATACGCCCCTTATCGGGCAATCCGAAAAAGATGGTTGATAGTCAGTACCAATCAGTACTGGTTCGCGCCGATACCCTCGAACTTCACGTTGAAGCCACGCTGGTAATGCAGGAACATGCTGGCGCCATAGCGGTCGACCGGACGGTGCGTGAACAGCATACGAATGGCGAATGCGGTCTGCACGTCCTTAGGCAGCGCCAGGAATGCTTGGTGGGCGTCCCAGTACGGGTCGTACACCACGGCGGCACCGGGCACGTAGGCGTAACCGTAGCCATCCTCGTTGACGTATCCCATGAACGGCAGATCCCAGGCGTTGTGTTTGGTGAGTTGTGCCTTGAAGTCCTCGACCTCGGCCAACGCCGCGTCGCTCAGGCCGAAGCTCTTGGCCACTTCATTGGCCTTGGTTGTTTTCGAATCCGGGTCCTTGCCGAACATATCCGGGTTGACGATGATGACTTTTCCCTCCGCCATAATGTGTTCCTTTCAGCATGGCGTTCCCCAAGCAAGCACCTAGGGAAGTACTGGCATTGTTCGATTCACATATGAATTGAACAACATGTTACCTTCTCTGTAGAAAAGGATTGTGCACTTTGTTGATGTGCTGGTTTCAAAGCCTAGCATGAAAAATGGCGGATATAAGCCGTTTTGCCGGTTATTAATCTATTGGTAATGCAATTGGGAAGTTATGGTAGTCTGTGATGTCTGATGTTCATATCTTGCAAAAGTGAACATGATAAATGTTTGTTTTGAGGGTGAAAGCAACAAAGAAAACGGCCGTGTACATGAACTCATGTACACGGCCGGCGTGTCGCATCCCGCTGCGACTGCGGCATCGAGATGATACCTGCAGAGGCGTGGTTGATCAGGGGCCCAATGAACGTGGCCCGAGGTTAGTTTCAGTCTGATAGTTCGTAGCCGTTGGCGTCTTTATGCCACGGTGAGCCGGGCTTGCTGCACAGAATGATGATGCCTTCAACAAAGCCCCAGATGGCGGCTGCGATTGGGCCAAGTCCGAGCAGAATCCAGCCGACAAGCGTCAGCAGCAGCTGGGCCACGGCCTTGCCGGTGTTGCCGAGATAGAAGTTGTGCACACCAAGTCCGCCGAGGAAGATGCCCAACAGGCCGGCAGCCAGCTTGGACTTGGACGATTGCCCCACCGGGGCGGCGGCATACGGAGCGGCGGTGTATTGCGGCTGCGCGTAGGCGTTCGGCTGCTGGTAAGCCTGTCCATAGCCGGGCTGCTGGCCGTAGCCCGCTGCGGGCTGTGCGGGCTGGCCGTACTGCGGCTGGCCGTACTGCGGCTGGCCGTACTGAGGCTGAGCGTATGCGCCGGCGGGCTGGCCGTATTGCGGTTGCTGCTGGCCGTAGCTTCCGGCGGCGGGTTGAGCGTATGCGGCGGGCTGTGGGGCGCCATAGCCCTGCGGCTGCTGTGCGGCATCTTGGCCGTAAGACGGTTGTGCCGGCTGTGCGGGCTGTGCCGGCTGCGGAACACTGTCCGAACCGTACGGTTGTTGTTGATTATCAGTCATGCGGGTCAGTCCCCTCTCAATCGGGAACGGCAATACCTTCTTACCGTTTCTGCACAACATCATCTCATGTTTTGCCCAATAGTAAAACCTGCCGCGCTACGATTGGGCCATGAGAAGTTTCCTGACCAGCTGGTTGATTATGACTATCGCCGCCGCCGTCATGGTCGCGGTGACTCCCGGCATGACCCCGGTGGGGGAGCCTCCGATTCTCGGCATCGCCGCGTTCGCTTTGTTCATGGCGCTGATTAATGCGTCAATCAAGCCGATTGTGCATCTGATCGCACTGCCGTTTGCGATTCTGTCTCTCGGGCTGGTCACCTTGATTATCAATTGGCTGTTCATGCGACTCGCCAGCTGGCTGGCGGTCAGTCTGTTCGGCGTGGGCGTCTTCGTACACGGTTTCTGGTGGTCGGTACTGGGGTCCTTGGTCCTGACCATTGTTGCGGGAATCGTCGGGTCCATCTTGGATCAGTGACGGTGCTCGCTGGGCGAATATGAGTAATGGCGGTTGGAATCGGACTGATTCCAACCGCCATTACTCATATCAAGCTACGGGATCGAGCGGGGCGAACATTACTCGCGCACCAAGCGGATATGCTCCACATCGTCGCGCCGGGAGCGACGGAACAGCACGAAACGATTGCCGATGGACTGCACCACTTCGGCGTTCAGCTGCTCGGCAAGCTCGGCGGCGGCTTCCTTGGCGGTCAGGCCAGAACCGTCCTGCACGGCGCACTTGATGAGCTCGTGCTTCTCAATGGTCTCATCGGCCTGATTGACGGCCGACTCGGTCAAATCGTTCTTGCCCACATAGAACAGGGGCTTCAGCGAGTTCGCCATCGCGCGCAGCTGCTTGATTTGCTTCTTGGTCAATGCCATGGGAATTTCCTTACATCTTTCGTATAACCACACCAGCATAGCAACCGGTGCTGTCTGCGCTGTTTGCCGCCCTACAGCGCGATGATGGCCGCGATGTAGATGATGACGGCAGCGGCGAATATGAGATCTCGCGCGGCGATGGTCAGGGCACGCCAGTGGGTGCGGCGGATGCCCTCCTCGTAGCAGCGGGCGTCAAGTGCGAGGCTCAGGTTGTCCGCGTGACGCAACGTGCCGGCGAAAATCGGCACGATAATCGCGCTCATCGCCTTGATGCGCTGGGCCAGTGAACCGGTTTCGATGGAACCGCCACGCGCGGATTGGGCGTCGACGATGGCGCGGGTTTCGTCGGTCAGCGTTGGAATGAATCGCAATGCCAGACTCATGACCAGCGCGATTTCTTGGGCATGGATACCGAGCCGGTTGAGCGGACTGATCAAGGTGGCGAAGGCGTCGGTCATGGCGGTAGGCGTGGTGGTAGTGAGGAACACCGCGCCCAGAATGATTACCAATGCGAAACGGCAGGCGTACAGCACGGCTATGGTCACGCCCTGATCGGTGATGCTTAGCGGGCCAAGCGCCACCACCGGCGTGCCGGTGCGTACCACAAACAGATTGACCACGCCCATCAGCACCAGCAGGATCAGAATCGGATGAATGGATTCAAGCACCCGTAACGGGTTCAGGCGTGCCGCCGCGATAACGGCCAGGGTGATGGCGATGCCCAGCGCGAGCTGGGTTGGCGTGTTCACCGCGAACATCGTGAACATGGCGGCCAGGAAGCCCACCATCTTCACGCGCGGGTCAAGTCGGTGTATCACTGAGTGCGCAGGGCCGTTGGAGGATACGGCCGGCTCGGTGACGGTGGCCGTGACGGGGCCGCCGGATGCGGGGGCGGCAATCGGCATACGGACCACGCGGTCGGCGATTTGCTCGGCCTCCTCCCGGTCATGGGTGATGATGAGCACGGTCACGCCACGCGATTTGAGCGTGCGCAACAGCTCATGGATACGCTTCTTGGCTTGGGCGTCCAGACTCGCGGTCGGCTCGTCCATGATGAGCACGTCAGGATTGCAAGCCAGCACGCCGGCAATGGCTGCCAATCGTTGTTGCCCGCCGGACAGGTCGAAGGGGGAGCGGTCGGCAAGATGCCCGATATGCAGCAGTTCCAGTGATTCGCGCACGCGGTCGGCTACCTCGGTCTCGCCAAGCCCTTGGTTGCGTGGGCCGTACGCCACGTCCTCGGCTACCGTGTCAGCGAACAGCTGATGCTCTGGATGCTGCATCACGTAACCCACATGCCGGCGCAATTGCGCTAATTGCTTGCGATTCGCCGACTTCGGGCGCACGTTGCGACCGCGCTTGCCGGTCGAGGCCACCGGAACACCGGCCACTTCGATGCTGCCGGCGGTCGGCGCAGTCAGTGCGCACAACATGCGCACCAGCGTCGACTTGCCCGAACCATTCACGCCCATCAGTGCCACGGTTTCACCGCGCGCGATGGTGAACGACAGGTCATCGATAACCGCCCGTTTGGCCGAAGGATAGCGATAGGTCAGATGCGAGACGCGAATAATGGGGTTCGTCATATCACCGATGCCATCGGAGAGCAGCGGCAGTTCGGAGCCGTCTTCGCGCTCCCGCTGGCGGGGGCTGTCGTTCGTAGGGCGACTGGGGGCGGCTTCTGTGCCGATACTACCCTCAGTCTCGCTTTGCGAGACAGCCTCCGCTAGCGGGGATCGATTATCGACGGCTGCAGTGATACCAATGATTCGCCCGGCCTCCATGTGCACGATGCGATCGGCATGAACGGTTTCATCTGGATGATGCGTGACATGCACAATAGTGGTGCCGCGCGCCTGCAAATCATCCAAAATGCGCATAACTTCGGCGCGTGCGGATTCGTCCAGCATGGCGGTCGGCTCATCCAATACCAGCATTGCCGGGTTCATGGCCAGCATGCCGGCGATGGAGGCGCGTTGCTGCTGCCCGCCGCTCATACGGGTCGGGTCGGACTGGCGTAAGTTCGCCAACCCCACGGCCTGCAATGAATCAACGATACGCTCGCCGATGAGCTCGCGCTCCAGCCCGAGATTCTCCGGGCCAAAGGCCACGTCATCCTCCAACACGGTGGTGACCAGCTGATCCTCGGGATTCTGGAACACCATACCGATGCCGTGGCGGGCAGCACGATAGGCATCGGCATTCGGGCCGGCTGCGTACACGCGTTGCCCCAGTAACGTCACTTCACCACCGTCCGGCGCGGTCAATCCCGCAATCAGACGGGCTAACGTGGATTTGCCCGACCCGTTCGGACCGACCAAGCATAGGCGCTCGCCGGCATGGACCGTGAGTGAAACGCCATCCAAAGCCCATGAGGTGCCGCGGTCATAGCTGAAACGAATGTCCTTGAGCGCGGCGGCGGGGGAGGCAGGCTCGGCGGAAGCGTGAGGTTCGGCAGAATCGTGGAACTCGTCGGCGTCGAAGGAATGGGGTGCAACGGTCATGAAACAGCAATCCGTAACTGATAGGCGAAAACGCAGAATCCCGGCCCGTGCCGGGATTCTGCGTTCTGGTTCTTTGAGTGGTCTTTGAGTGGTCGTTAGTCGTGGCGGGCATCGGCCCGTCTCAGGCCAGTCACTGCTGCTTGGACAGCAGGTTGGAGATCGGCTTGTAGATCAGGAAGGTGATCACGGCGTGAATCGCCATCTTAGCCACGTTGAACGGCAGCAGAATCGGCAGAATCATCGCGGCCACAGCTTGGTAGGTCATGTGCGCGTAAATCGGCGTGACAATCAGGTTGCTCACCAGCGCCACCACGATGGCCAGCACCGCACCCACCAGAATGCCGATGGCGGCACCCTTGCGCGTACGGATCTTACGGTAGATGAACGCGGCCGGCACAGACAGGAACAGCGCCACCAGCACAGCCATCAGCGAACCCCACGGATTGGCGAACATGTGCGGCACAAAGCCGAGCACAGACACGATTGCGGCGGCAGCCGGGCCATACGCAAAGCCGGCAATCAGGCAGACGATGCCGGACGGGTCGTACTTCAGCCAAGTGACCGGCGTAATCGGGAATTCAATGAAGCTGGTGACCATCGCCAGCGCCACGAACAGTGCATACATGGCGATACGGCGCGTGGACCAGCGGCCAGAATCGGCCACACCAGTGGTGTGTGAGCCAAGTTTGGCGCTGGTGCTGGCGGTGGACGTGCTGGCCGAACCCTCGGCCTCGGGTGCCACAGAACGAACAACTTGCATGCGAATACGCGAAGATACACTCATAATGAGCCCTCGTTTCTCCCATCCGGACTATACCGTTGGCTCCGGAATCTCACCGGATCAGCCGCTTGCGCGGGTCGCGGGCTTCCTGCCATCCCCGTTATGAAACCCGGGGTGCAGGTTACCGCCAGTAAGGAATTGCACCTTCCCTGAAACTGACAGGCTTATTCATACGCCATGCGCCGGACGTATGCAACCCGCGTTTCACTGTGCAGAAATTCGTCTTGTGCCGGTCAAGTGCAACAATGGGAGCCATGGCTGAAGTGAAGAAACCCAACAACACCATCGACAAGCTTGCCCTGATCGTCACCACCTACAAACGTCAGCAGTTGCTTGAGACACTGTTCGATTCGATTCTGGCGCTTGAACAGGCACCGTGGCGCATTGTCATCGTGGACAATGAGCAGTCCGATCAGACGGCGGACATGGTCGCTGCGTTTGCCGGCAAGGTGACCGGCCAATGGGGCACCACCGTGGCCGACCAGTCCGGTAACGAAGAACGTGTGGTCTATGCGCCGCAGACCGAGAACCTGGGTGGTGCGGGCGGTTTCTCCGCCGGCGTGGCCAAAGCCTACGAGCTGGGTGCCGCATGGTTCTGGGTGATGGATGACGATGTGGCCGTGCTGCCGGACGCCATTGCCAAGCTGTCCAAGTGGACCGACAAGCACGAGGTGATTCAGGGCTCCCGATTCGACTACGATGGCGGCCCGTTCTACTGGCAGTACGACTTCATTGTGCCGCTGGGCATCCCGAACCCGATTGCGCCCGCCGCATTCGGCCCGGCCGGATACCGAGTGATGGACACGCTGTGCTTCGAAGGCGGCCTGTTCAACCGCCGTGTGGTTACGGAAATCGGTCTGCCGGACCCGCGCTTCTTCATCTACTGGGATGACACGATGTATGGCTACCGCGCCAGCAAGGTCACCAACCCGATTGTGGTGCCCGACGTGATCCTGCGCCGTACGCGCGAAATCGGCAATTGGGATATCGCCGGCGTGCGCCAGCTCAACTCCACATCCGACATGAACCGGTATCACATCATGCGCAACCGCGGATACATGGCCCGGTACTTCATGACCTATGGTGACTTCCGTCCGCTGGTGTTTGGACTGGGTACCGTGCTCACCGCGGCCAAGGAAGTCATTCGCCTGGTGATGGTGGATCGCGAGCACCTCAAGACCGGTTTGGTACAGATTGCCAAGGGCTGGTGGGACTCGCGCAAGCTGATGCACGACCCCACCTGGAAGCCCATGCCGTCGCTGAAGTAGCCGTAGTAGTGGCTCCCCTCTATGAGGGGGGTCACTACAGGTTACTTATGGATGAACAGGCCACCGTCGCCCCAAGCCCACTGGCCTTGGCCGGCACCGATCTGGAAGTGCAGCTTGGCGATGCCCATGTCATTGAACGCGTGATGCTCATCTTCCGCACTCTGATCGATATGCGCGGCGGCGGTATCGTCGGCCGGATTATACGAGAAGGTGATTGGCTGACGGTTCATCGCGCTCGGCGCCTTCATCGCAGCCTCGACGCCGGACTTGAACCAATCCGGAGCGGCCTCGCGCCCCTCATCGCTCATTGTGGCGGTGAACTGCTCATAGGTCTTGGTGGCGCGGTGCGTGCGTTGCGCTTCGCATAGCTCCTCATAGGATTTCGCCTGATAATCCAGATGATTCTTCGGATGCCCGATCACCACACCGAGATACAGCTCCTGGCCAGAGGTGACGCGGCAATGCTTGGCCGCCTCCGCCTTGTCCCATGAGCCGGCGACCCATAAGGTGCCGAGGCCGCGCAACGTGGCCGTGAGCACCATGCGTTCGGCATAGAAGCCGGCACGCTCTTTGGCTTCCTCATCGTTCGCGGGGCCGACGATGGCCAGATAATTCGCCGCATTGGTCAGATGACCTGAAGCATTGGCTTCGGCGAACACCTTGGGCTGGTCGCGCACCAGCTGAATGTTGAGATCGCCGAGTAAGTTGATCGGCTGAAGCGCCATCTCGAGCTGGCGGGCCGTATCGTCGTCGATCGGCTCATCATCGTAGGCGCGTACGGCGGTGCGGATGTTAATTGCATCAATAAGTTGGGTATGTTCTGCCATACCTCCCATTATCGCGCGCGACACAGAGTCAGGCCACCATAGACGCCGATTTTTCCTAGTATGCGAAATCGCATGCATTGCCCATTGTCAGGCTTGAAAAACGATACGAATAGGGTACGTAGTGACCGGCGACGATGCACACGTTTGCACAATTGGTGTGTAATGGTTTCGTGTTGAGCGTAATTCGCGTTAAACTGGGCGCAACCTTACGAACTGATGAAAACGTATGGAAAGGAAGGTCAACGATGATTGAAACTGCACAGGCTTTCGGTGTTGACATTGGCGGTTCCGGCATCAAGGCCGCACCTGTCGATCTGACCAAGGGCGATTTCGCCGAGCCACGATTGAAGATTCTCACTCCCGAGGTCTCCACTCCTCAGGCCGTGGCCAAAATCGTCAAGCAGCAGCTCGACCACTTCGAAGTGCCTGAATCCGCACCCGTTGGCATCGCTTTCCCCGCGCCGATCAAGCCCGGCCAGAAGCTCGACTTCATGGCCAACCTTGACCAGTCTTGGATTGGCGTGGACGTTACTGAAGTGTTCTCCGAAGCCTGCGGCCGCCCGGTCGTCGTGGTAAACGACGCCGACGCCGCCGGCCTGGCCGAAGTCCAGTTCGGTGCCGCCAAGGGCCAGGATGGTCTGGTCATCGCCACCACACTGGGCACCGGCATCGGCACCGCCTTGATTTACAACGGCGTGCTCATCCCGAACACCGAACTCGGACACATCATCCTGAGCGCCAAGCATCTGGACGCCGAGAAGTATGCCTCCTCCGCGATTCGCGAGAATGAGGAACTGGGCTACAAGAAGTGGGCCAAGCGTCTGACCAAGTACTACGGCCTTATGGAGAAGTACTTCAACCCGGACCTGTTCACCGTCGGCGGCGGCGTGAGCCGTCAGAGCGAAAAGTTCCTGCCGTACGTGGATATCAAGACCCCGATCGTGCCCGCCAAGCTGCGTAACCAGGCCGGCATCGTCGGTGCCGCCTACTATGCCAGCACCAAGCAGCAGTGAGCCAGTGAGCGTGGGTGTGCAGCGCTGACCCGCGAATATGCTTCAGGCCGTCCGACTAGTCGGGCGGCCTTTTGCATTGCATAGGAAAGGTATGCGACGCGTTCCCGGGAATGTTGCGCAAAGTGGGCGTGTGTATGGAGGTCTGTGGCGACGCGTTCCCGGGAATGTGTCGCGTTTGAGGGTGTGATTCGGGTCCAGAGCGACGCATTTCCGGGAATGTTGCGCGTTTGAGAGCGGGGCAGGGGGCACCACGCTCTATCGTGGGAGGGTATGAGCGTGCATTTCTCTTCTCGTGTGGATATTTCTGCGCCGAATCCCATTGCGGCGGCCGAGGCGGCAGCCAAGGCAAACGGCATCGCACTCAGCAAACTCAACGATTCCAATCCGACCCGCCACGGGCTGGCACCTGAATTGGTGCCGAGCGTGTATACGGCCGACCCGCGTGGACCGCGTGCGGCGCGAGAAGCATTGGCCGCATTCCTCAATACGGCAAAGGCGGTAGACGCAAGCAGCCCTCAGTCGACTTCGCCCGCCGCCAGCGAGGGCGGGAACGAGCGCCATGCCGCTTTCAACAATGCGAATACCGCCATCGAGGGCGTTGACCCGGACGCCCTGTACTTGCTGAGCTCCACGTCCGAGGCGTATTCGTGGCTGATTAAGTTACTTTGCGATGCCGGCGACGCGGTGCTGGCACCCAAACCCGGCTATCCGCTGATTGAGTCGATTGCACGGCTTGAATGCGTTGACACGGTCGAATACCAGTTGCAATTCGACGGCTCCTGGTTCATCGACATCGCCGAACTCGAGCGGCTGCTCAGCGAGCCCGGTGGCGAACGCATCAGAGCATTGGTGCTCATCAACCCGAACAATCCGACCGGTTCGTACGTAAAACCAACCGAGCGTGCACGTATCGTGACATTGTGCCGTGAGCATGGCATCGCCCTTATCGCCGATGAAGTGTTCTTCGATTACTCTCTCGAACCTTTCCCCGGCAACGCACGGCTCGCAGGGGAGCGCGGCGTGCTCACCTTCGCCCTAGACGGATTCTCCAAAATGCTGGCCGCGCCGCACGCCAAAGTCGGGTGGATTCAGGTGTCCGGACCTGCCGAGGACGTTGCCGAGGCACAGCGTCGACTGGACGTCATCGCCGATGATTATCTGCCGATGAGCGACATCATCGCCGAACGGATTCCCGCATTATTGAACGCCGCGCCCGCACAGACCAGACGGGTGGGGGAGCGCGTGCGCAATAACCTGGCCAAGTTGCACGAGTTGCTTGACGCCGATCCCAACGGGCTGGTCAGCGTGCTACGGGCCGAAGGCGGCTGGAACGTGCTGCTACGAGTGCCTTCAGTCATCGATGAGAACGAGCTGGTGCTGCGGTTGATTGACGAGCACAAACTGACCGGACAGCCCGGCTACTTCTTCGACATGACTTCCAATGGATACCTGGCCGTTTCCCTGCTACCCGAACCGGACGAATTCGAGCGTGGCATCCGCGCCGTGCTCAATACCGTCGCCGCTTTGCTGCGATAGGCCGGTGTTTGCCGGCACCACGCCTGTACTCCACGTACAATAGCGGCATGGGATTCTTGTTTAGACCGAAAGAACTGCCACGCCCGGCGTCGCTGACGTTCACTTTGGATCAGGCCGGGCATACGTATGATGATGGGCACGTGGGACTTGCTCCCACGGACATCACCATCAGCGAGCTGCGGGTGGCTGTGATCGGACTGAACGGCGCAGGCAAATCCACATTGCTGGGTCTGCTGGACGGTTCGTTGAAGGCCAACGCCGGCACGGTGACCATTGCGGGCGGTGAGGAACGTCTTGACCCGGCTGTGAAGAAGGACGCGAAGCGCATCGATAATCTGGTCGGCAAAGTTCGCCGCGAGGAGATTCCGAACAGCTTTTACCAAGCGGCGAATATTTCCGAGGCTGTTTCCGAAGCGCTGAAAAAGCACAAGGTGCCCGAGTCAGAACGTCATGCGCGCATCGGCAATCTGTTCGCGCATTTTGATTTGGCGCAGGTCTCCAAGGCCAAGGCCAGCGAACTGGACTCCGAGAAACGGCACCTGCTGGCTATTGCGGCCGCGCTGAGCTTTGAGCCGAGTGCGATTGTGGCGGATGAGCCGAGCAAGGGATTGGATGAGATTGGCGCCGCGCATGTGGCCAAGGCGTTGTTCAGCTACAACAAGCAGGTGATTTTCGCCACGCATGACACGGATATGATCCGCCGGCCCGAATACGCCATCGACCGCGTACTGGTGCTGGACGAGCACGCGGTCGCGTTTGACGGAGCGCCGGCTGAGGCTGTGGCGTTTTATGAGGATCTGATTCGCCGCAAGTATGAGGCTGCGAAGCGGTAGCAGATAGGAATCGGCCGTTGGAGGATTGGAATCGGCCGTGAGGTCGATGCCAATCCTCACGCGAAGTAGAAGCCGCGGAAGCCGTACTGGTAGACGCGGCAGATGCATCCCGAACTGAGCACCATCTTGTACTGTGCCTTGAGGTTGCCGTCGGTGTCGGTGATGGTCAGGGTAATGGTGTTCTTGACCTTGGGATCAGTCCCAACACCAGAAACTCGTGCTCGGTGGAGGCGATGTCATTGCTCGATACCGTGGTCGTCTGACTCGCCGTGCTGGTACCGCCGACATTGCCGGAACCGTCGGCGTCGCCGGCGGCGGCCTCACGGTATGCGGCGGCCGCCTCATCGCTGGTGATGGCGTTGGCCGTGTAATCCGGGTACCCCTCAGCGGAAACGGTGTAGCTGACGGTGGAGGCCTGATCGGTGGTGAAGTACACGTACATGGACGTGGTGTTGGTGCCGTACGGGTTCACCTTGGTGTAGATGCTGTCGACTGTGCGTTCTTTGGCGTCGCGCTCGTCGGCGATCTCGGTGTCCATCATCTGCTGGTATTCGTCGGTATAGACGTTCTCGATCTGGGCGTTGAGCCGCTCCACGCGGCGTTCCTTGATGGAGGCGCTGACGTCGTCCTGTGAGAACAGGCACAGACCAATGGCGATGGCTGCGGTGACGGCTGCTGCGGATATTTTGAAGACGCGACTACGGACGGCAGTGGACACGGGGAAACCCTCACGACAGTATGGGTAAACGATTAGTGAATTACGTCACATACATTATGCCGCAGGTCTTGGAAAACACCGGCCGGAATGCTGGGAGAATACTGAAGCTTGGCGGGTCGCCGAGCGGTCCGGTCCTATAGCAGGGTGAACCAAGACTGAACCTGATGCCAGAGCGTCGGATTGTTGGCGATCATCGAATCGCTGCGCGACTGCACGAAGCAACTTAGTATGGCTATGCCCAGCGCCCACAATACGGCCAGCATCACGACCCAGCGCATCAGCCAACGCCACGGAGTGACGCGGGCGATGCCATCGCCTGAAGCGGCGTCGTTGGCCCCCGCCAATGAGCGGCTCGGTTCGCGCCCATTGACCAGCCACAGTAGCCCCGGTATGGACGCCAGCGAGATCAGCCAGCCGAAATCGGCGGAATACCGCCATCCCAAACCGCCGACGCGGCTGTCGAATACGACCAGCACCGCCGCCACGGCCAAGCAAGACATCAGCCATGGCCGCATGCCGTGTGTTTCCAATCTGCGCAGCAGGGGCAGCGCCAAAGCCATCAAGGTCAGTGGCGTGGCCGTGAAAATCGCGCCGACCATCACCTCGTAATAACCCCATTGCGGCATCGGGGCGGGAGAGCCCGCCAGCCACGGGAAACGATCCATGAAGCGCAGCGGCAGGAACAGGTAATACCAGATGTTGGCGGGCATATCCGCGGACGGGGTGGTATACCGGGTCATATCGGATATGGAGAACTGATACGCATTGCCGAAATTGAACGGGGAATCGAACCGAACCATGTTCCACGCCATCAGAGGCGTCACGACGAGAATGGCGGGAATGATTACCGCCAGCGGCGCGCGCAACGCCTGCAACGGCTTGATGCGGCGTGTGCGCAGACCGGTGCCCAGCGCGCGAATCTGCGGCCAGAACAGGGGGAACGCAAGCAATGCGGCCAAGGTGAACGTCGGTCGGCATCCGAAATTCGCCGCAATGCACAAGGCGCCCAAGGCCAGTCGTGGCAGGGAGAGAGGCTTGGCATCGCCCGCCTGCCATCGGTCCGATGGTCTCAGCGGACGGCGGGACGTGTCCGCGCCGAGCCATAGCCATAGTCCCAGCGACGTCAACGTCAGCGATGCGGCGAACGGTATCTGATAGAAGTTCGTGCGATACAGCAAATACCCCATTTGCGCGCTCACCAACGATGAGACCACTACTAACGACGCGGCCGCCACCGAAGTCTTCGGCATCACACGATGGATGACGCGCAGCACCAGCAAGGAGAAGAAGATGATGAACAGCAGCACGAGAATATACTCG
Organism: Bifidobacterium sp. RTP21102st3_E2_RTP21102_210122; assembly: GCF_040916945.1. Lineage (NCBI taxonomy): Bacteria > Bacillati > Actinomycetota > Actinomycetes > Bifidobacteriales > Bifidobacteriaceae > Bifidobacterium > Bifidobacterium sp. RTP21102st3_E2_RTP21102_210122. Next base: position 366,392 of record NZ_JBCPAN010000001.1, read on the forward strand.
GCGGCGGATGTCGGCAGATTATGACCGGCCAGCAGACGATAGGGGACGAACAGCAGCACTGCGGGCAACACGCCAAAATAGGAATACCAGTGACCGTCATAATACGCGTAATCCCAGTAGAGCGGACTGGCTCCATTGGCGAGTAGCTGGGCACGTGTGGCTACGTCATAGGGGTGCTCGGTGGCGGCCAGCTGTTCGGGAACCGGCAAGTCGAGCCAGGGCCGGCCGGCGACCAGCGCATCGGCCACATGCCCATACTGGTCGAAATCATAGGTGTAATCGCCGGAAACGTGGAAGACGAGCGAAGACGTGTACCACAGTTCGTGGATGATGGATACGCCGATAAGCAGGGTAGGAATCGCCAGAAGCCCCACGAAAGCAAGTCGTTGCCGAGTGCTGGACGGGTCAAGCGTGATACGCCACAGGCGCGATCCCGGCCTCCAGACGGCAATCATCAGCAACACCAAGGCCATGGCGAGCACGCGCATCCAATTGATGACGAACGGTACGCGCACGTTGGCGCGGGCGTCGGTGACCGGTACGATCGCGCCGCGCTCTTCCTGAATCCAAATACGCACGATGCCGGCACCCGGCGCCTTGACATAATGGCTGCGAATAGCGTCGGGATTCATCGACTGGGCCTTGCCGGTGATGCCATCGACATCCGCGCGCACATGAATGGTCGCCAGCGGTTTGAAGACTTCCTTATCGTCGTTCGCTTTGGATTCGGCCTCGGCCTGCTCGCGGGCCTTATCGATGACCTTGCTGCTCTCGGTATCGATGCGGAGGTAATCCGACGTGCCGTCCGCGGTCAGTTCAAGATAGGCCTTGGTCGGATCGGTGACGGTCAACATGCCATCATTCCGGCGCGTGAGACCCGAACCCAGCGTGTTATGCACGGCGTTCGTATCCGTGCTCGCTCCGAGCGTACGCCAGAACGGCAGGTTGAACACGATGCACTCCATGGCGGCGATGGCGGCGACGGCGGCCAGCAAGGCGATCAGCAGGCGCACCAAACGCAGCCGGTGCCGGGTATCCGGGCGGCTGGGCAGGTGCCGTTCATGATTCGACGGCATCGGACGGTCTGCGCGAGTGTGGTCTATGGAATGCACGCATTTATTCTATAGGCTTTATTCGGGCTTGATGTCGGGCAAACAAGAGACAATGTGAATCATGCCAAAACGTACATCGGACCATGGGAAGCACAACCGCACGCCACTGCTGGGCGGGCTGAAGGATTCGATGAACGCGCTCGCGGCCGATCTGGGACTGTCCAAGCCGAAGAAGCACGATACGAATCCGTTCGGCGATGCCTTGCGGGAGATCAGTGAGCGTAAAGGCGGCATTATCGACGAACTGACTCGCCATGCAGTGGCGCTGAGTCCTGTAATCAAGCGGCGCACCTTCCCCGAATTGGAGAACGTGCCGGAAGGGCTGGTGCTTGGATGGGCGCAGCTGCCCTCCACCAGAGGCCGTGGCTTTTCGCTTGGCATTTTCCCCGACCGCGATCATTTTGCGCAGGTGGCGTTCGCCGATACGCATGGCCGCGTATTCGTGGGCACCGACCCCAACATGGACGTGCAGGATATGCAGGCGCGATTCATGTTCGGCAAGGAAAAGGAAGTGACTCTGCCGGACGGTGAGCGGCTGGGCGAAAGCGACGAGCCGCGTTCACGTTCCGGTTTCTCCCGTGCAGGCCATGGCCTGGGAAGTGCGCTGCATCATGGGCGTGGTTTGGGGCGTGGCCTTGGTCATGGTGCTGACGGCGTGAAGGCCATTACCGGTGGCGTGGTGGGGCGTGACGACACCGGACGCATGACGTGGCTCGCCTCATGGCTCAAGGCCGGCAACCGGTACACGCTTGAGCAGATGCGTGCCAATCTGCCGCCTGTGATGCGTCATGATTTGGAATACCGCGATGCCATTACCATCGCGTTCTTCGCCACGTATATGTTGCCGCAGATCAATGGTCTGCTCATCGGATTCGGTTCCGGCAATATCTTCCGCCGTCTCAACCGTGAGGCGCCAATCGGTGCGATTCGCCGTTCGGTGCGTGACACTTTGGCGGCACGAGCCCACGGCATGCGGGCCTCCGGTCTGGAGGATCACTTCGCCGATCTGATGCGCGAAGCCGGCGCCCTCGACACCACGCCGGGACTGGAAGCGGTGCATGGCGCCGAACCGTTGCACCTGTACACCTCGACGTATTCGAGCGGCTATTTCTTTACGTGGGATAAGTCCTTGGCATTCGGGCAGGCGCTGAAATCCTTGAAGATCGAAGGCAACCTCAACCGATTCGCTGCGGTGAGCGCTTGGCTGGAGCGCAACGCTTCCTTGGGGCGCAACCCTACGGAAGATACGGTGACCCGTGCCGAGGCCGCGCAAATCGACATGAAACTCATTGAGAACCCTGCGATTATGGCGCTTGACCCGTATGATGGCGAGCAGGAGCGTCGGGCCGTGCTGAGCCTGGTCGATATCGCCGCACGCACGGCTGGGCAGATTCGCAGTGAATTCCCTGATCCTCGAGATGTGCTGACCCAGCAGAACGTGCCGGATTCGGGTGTGACGAATGCTGCGGGCGCTGAAAGTACTGAGAGTGTTGAGGGCGCTGTAGAACGGACCGATAAGAGCGACACCAACACTCAAGCCGCTCGTCCTTCGTATTCGCCGGCGAGGAGCGACGAATGGGTGTATCGTCAGACCCTCTCTTCACTGTTGCGCCGGTTACGGTTGCCGTATCGGTTTGATGTGGAGTTCCGGTCGCGCTTGGATTCGGGTGAAGTGGCCATTGGCTTCACCACTGCCGGCACCTCGATGATGCCCGATAGCCGGTATGACACCACTCGCCGTACGTGGCGTGCGCTGAGCAGCGCCGAACGCGCGTCGATGAGCGCCGCCTACAACCTGCGTGTCGGCCTGATGATGGCAGCGCTGAGTTTCGGCACCAGCGAATCCGTGCGCCAGGTGTCGTTGCACATCGATTCCATTGGTCTTGAAGAGGCGATTGCCGAACAGGATTCCGCCATCGAGGCGATGATGAGCGAGGCCCTAAGCGCCTTCGAACATCTACGCAGTGGCGATTTGGGGCGTGTGGGTTCCAAAGCCGACCCCAAAGATGGTGATTTCCATGGCGACCCGACCCGCCCCATCACCCATGAGGAGACGTTCGGGCAGACGGCGTCCGGTGACGAACGCGGCACGGCCGGGGGAGCAGGCAACGGTACCGGACCGTCTGCGGATGCTACGGATCAGGCCGCGGCCGAATCCGCTGACGCCGATGGCGCTGCGTCCATCGATTCGCAGTTCGAAGACCTGATGAAGGGCATCGATATCGACGAAATGGCGTTCGGCATGCCGGACGATACCGGCGCAGGCGACGACCTGGGCGGTATCGGCGGCGAGGGCGTCGGCACTGACGGTGCTGATGGGGCCGCCGGCATGGACGATGATCCGATGAGTGTGCTGCGCCGCAATCCCACCGTGCGCAATATGGTCACCGTCACCTTCACCCGTGATGCCTTCCTCAAGCGACTGGACACCGCTGGGCTTGACAATCCCGAGGAAACCTACCGCATGTTCGGTGCCGTGATGGACGTGGACGGCGAAGGTGGTCTGAAACCCATCAGCGCCGACTTCGACTTGGCGGACAGCCGGTTCTCTCCCACCGGATCCCAGGAGGAGCCCGAACTGGCCGACCGTCAATTCAGTCCGGCGACCGCTCACGTGCTGGGCGCACAGAATAGTGCCGGACTGGCTATCCAGCGAGTGGACCTGCTGCAGCATGGCGTCAACGAATTCCACGATATCGCCAGGAACACGTCGCTCGGCTCCGTGGAAAAGGCCCAGCGAGCCATGCAGGTCATCGAATCGATATGCGATCCCGAACTGACCGGTTTGGCCTCTCAGGTCACCAGTGCGTTGATCGATGGCAAGGACACGCCGGACTTCACGTTCACGCTTGCCGACGATCTTGACAAGGAGCGTCTGCGCGCCCGAGATATGCTGTTCTCGGGCCAAGCCGATCAGGCCATCGAAGCGGCCGAAGCGGCCGTGGCCCATTTGGACCAGGTGTATGCGGCAGGCCATGGCGTACCTCGATACTTCAACTCCTATGCCGAGCGCGTGGTCTACAACCGGCTGTTCGCCACATTGGACGAGCGTACGGTGCTTATCCCGGACAATCTGTTCTACGCGCACATGGAGCTGGCTGACGTGTTGAGTCAGATCAAGGGTGCCGAGGCGGCCATCCCGCATCTCAACCGTATGGTGGCGTACGCGCCCGCCTACCCGCTCTCACATCTGAAGCTCGCCATTCAACTGGCCCGCAATGAGGATTGGGATTCGGCACGCGCCGCCTGCCTGAATGCTCTGCGCGTGGCCTTGGACCGCGACGATGCCGCGTTCGCCTATTACCGGTTCGCGTACGCCGAATGGATGCTTGACCGGTTCGACACAGCCGCCGCAGCCTACATTATGAGCGATCACATCGCTCCCGGGGCCATTGGTTCGCTGGAAAGCGAACTGCAGGAACTGGTTTCCCGTGCGGACTCGCAGTGCATACCGGTGCCTGAATCGGTGGAGGCCGCCGCCCATGTGCTTGCCACGCATGATCTGCCGGTCTGGCCGCATATCGAAGTGGCTGACATCGTGCGTGACGCCGCTCGCGTGTGCGTGGATGAGGACATGTTCGTGCCGGCCCGCACGCTCTCGGTGGCTGTGGCCCGCATGAATGACGGCGAAGGCGATAACATCGACATCATCCAAGCCCAGTTCCTGCGCTCGCTATCCGCGTAGCCGCCTGAGGGGAGTTGACGGTATAGCCGGCCGAGGGGAGCCGAGCCCGCTAGGATAGACAACCATGAGCACGAACGAACAACTGGCATGGGATTTCGACGATGGGGATGTGGCCGAGGTCCGGCCTGATACCGGTATTGCACGTTTTGCCCCTGGCTCCGAACAATGGATAGCCGCACTGCAGCCCACTGACGACGACGCGATACGCCTCGACCGTTTCGACGTGAACACGATGACCGCTGAGGCCGCCGCCCGCCTGTGGGCTCGCGTGGCCGCATGGGTGGAATCCGATCAGATCGCCTACTACATCGACGACTCACCCGTCAGCTCCGACGCCGCTTACGATGCGCGCATGCGTTGCCTCGAACGACTCGAAGCGGCGTTCCCCTCACTGGACAATCCGCAGTCGCCCACCCATCGCGTCGGCGGTTCCTTCTCCAACGACTTCGCCTCCGTGCGCCACCCCAGCCGCATGATGAGCCTTGACGACGTCTTCTCCATCGAAGAACTCAAGGATTGGTACGACTCGGTGATTCGCGACCTCGATTGGCCTGAATCCAAGCCCCTGCCCATGAGCTGCGAGGTCAAAATCGACGGCCTCGCCCTGAACCTCATCTATCGCAACGGCGTGCTTGAACAGGGCCTGACGCGCGGCGATGGCGTTACCGGCGAAGACATCACCCTGAATGTGCGAACCATCGGCTCCATTCCCGCAAACCTCGGCGGCCCCAAGGAAGACGTTCCGGACTTCGTGGAAATCCGAGGCGAAGTGTTCATGCGTTGGGATGATTTCCACACCCTGAACAACGAGCAGGAGGACGCCGGACGAGCGCCCTTCGCCAACCCACGCAACGCGGCTGCCGGCTCGCTGCGTCAAAAAGACCCTCGCATCACCGCCACCCGTCGCCTGAGCTTCTATGCGCATGGTCTGGGGCAGCTCACTTGGGGGCCGGACCATCCGCGCGGCACCCATGACGTGGTCGCCGACCAGTCGCAGGCCTACGATCTATACACCAAGTGGGGCGTGCCGGTCTCCCCGCACAATCGTGCGGTGACCTCATTCCAGGAGATCCTGGACATGATCGAGTACTACGGCGAGCATCGTGGCGACATCGAGCATGCACTTGACGGCATCGTCGTCAAGGTCGATGACCTGGGCCTGCAGCGTACCCTCGGCGCCACTTCGCGCGCGCCGCGCTGGGCCATCGCCTACAAATACCCGCCCGAAGAGGTCAACACCGAACTGCTCAACATCACCGTGCAGGTGGGGCGTACCGGCCGTGTGACGCCGGTCGCCGTGCTCAAACCTGTCTACGTGGCCGGCTCCACCGTGGCTCGTACCACGCTGCACAATGGATTTGAAGTCAAACGCAAGGGCATTCTGATCGGCGACACCGTGGTGGTGCGCAAGGCCGGCGATGTGATTCCCGAACTGGTCGGCCCGGTGCTTGAACGGCGCAAAGGGCGTGAGGACCAGCTGCGCGAATTCGTCATGCCCGAGTTCTGCCCTTCATGCGGCGCGAAACTGTCACCCGCCAAGGAGGGTGACAAGGACATTCGCTGCCCGAATGTGGAGAGCTGCCCGGCCCAGTTGACCGAGCGCGTGATTTCGCTGGCCTCACGCAAGGCGTTCGACATCGAGCACTTGGGCGAACAATCGGCCATCGCTCTGACCAACCCGGAGGAGAACCGGCCTGATTCGGTGGCGACCTACGCGCCGAACATCACCGAGGTTCTGGTCGCCCCCGGCGAAGAGCCTGACCCGTACGAGCCGGTGGAAGGGCTGGAATTGCCGGCCGCGCAGAAGCCGGTGTTGTCTAACGAATCCGGGTTGTTCAACCTGACCGCCGCCGATCTGCGCGACGTGCGCGTGTGGCGTGAGGCCGCAATCGTCGAGGTGCATGAGACGGTCGGTGCGAACGGTAAGAAGAAAAAGGTGCGTAAGCGTGTCGGCGGCTCTGGCCTGTGGCATCAGGTGCCTGCTTTCTGGACCGCGCCCACGCCGGCCAAAAAGCTCACGGCCAAGCAGCTGGCCGAACGCGCACAAGGGGAGGCCGCAATCGAATCTGCCGAAACACAGGGAGGTACCGCCAGCGAGACGACCGGCGCACCTACCGGGGCTGAGGCGCCACTTGGTACTATGCCGGGCTTTGCCGCAGCTTCCTATCCTGAGTATGACGTGCCGGCCGACGCGGTTATCGTGCGCGTGGATCACAAGACCACGCGCACTGGCGTCACGGATGTACCGGTGATCATTCGGCCCGGCGAAAACACGCGCAAGATGTTCGACGAAATGGACAAGGCCCGTCACGCCGACCTGTGGCGTGTGCTGGTCGCGTTGTCGATTCGCCGGCTCGGTCCGCCTACCGCACGCCTGATTGCCTCGGCGATGGGCTCGCTGGCAGCCATCGAAAACGCCACGATTGAAGATCTGACGGCCATCGACGGGGTGGGCCCGGAAATCGCCGAATCGGTGGTGAACTGGTTCGCCGCCACCCGCGAACCCGGCGACTGGCGCGGCGCGACTTTGCGTGCTTGGCAGGCCGCCGGCGTGGGCGTCGACGAGGCCGAGACCAGTTCGTTGCCGCAGACGCTGGCCGGCAAAACCGTGGTGGTCACCGGTTCATTGGAGGGCTATTCGCGTGATTCCGCCAAAGAGGCGATTATCGAGCGCGGCGGCAAGGCGGCCGGTTCGGTGAGCAAGAAGACCGATTACGTGGTGATTGGCGCAAACGCCGGCTCCAAGGCCGCCAAGGCCGAGGAACTCGGCATCCCCATGCTGAGCGAAACCCAATTCGCCCAGCTCCTAGCCACCGGCACCATCTAAAATAGCCCCCTCAGACGCTTCATTAACCCCCTCTGATGAGGGGGCTGTCAGCCTTTAGGCTGACTGGGGGAGAGAAAAAGCGAATCCCGCCCCAGTGTGACTTACTCCACTCCCTCTGGCATGCCGCCGCATCACACGCTAGGGTAGAACAGGCCCTAAAGGAGGATACGGATTTATGAGCGACGCACGTCAGATCGAAGCCGACATCTACGAACGCCTGAGCAAGGTCATCGACCCCGAGCTCGGTCGTTCGGTCACCGACCTCGGCATGATTGCCGCCATCGAAGCCGCGCCCGCATCGTCGGACGCCGGCACTTACGACGTCACCGTGCACGTTGAGCTGACGGTTCCCGGATGCCCACTGAGCGAGACCATCACCAGCCAGATCAATGGCGCGGTCAGCTCCTATCCGGGCGCACAGCTGCTGCCTCATATCGAAGTCGGTTCGATGAGCCGTGACAAGCTGGCCGATCTGGTCGCCGACCTCAAGGCCGAACGCAAGCAGAACCCCTTCAGCAAACCGGGTGTCAAGACCCGCATCTTCGCCATCGCCTCCGGTAAGGGCGGCGTCGGCAAGTCCTCGGTTACCGCGAACCTGGCCGCCACGTTTGCGGCCCTCGGCTTCGACACGGCCGCCATCGACGCGGACATTTATGGCTTCTCACTGCCGCGCCTGTTCGGCGTGCATACACAGCCCACCAATCTGAATGGCATGCTCATGCCGGTCACCGCGTGGGGCGTGAAACTGATCTCCATCGGCATGTTCGCCGGTGCTGACCGGGCGATTCTGTGGCGTGGGCCGCGACTGCAGCGCTCCTTGGAACAGTTCCTGTCTGACGTATGGTGGGGCGAGCCGGACGTCCTCTTGCTCGACTTGGCTCCCGGCACCGGCGACATGGCGATTTCCGTGGCCCAGGCGCTGCCCAACGCCGAACTTGTGGTGGTCACCACCCCGCAGCCCTCCGCCTCTGACATCGCCGTGCGCTCCGGACTCGTGGCCCTGCAGGTGCCGATGAAGGTGCGTGGCGTGGTGGAGAACATGAGCTACTACGAGCACAAGGGCGAGAAGCTGGAGATTTTCGGTGCCGGCGGCGGTCAGCGCGTGTCTGAACAGCTCACTCAGGCGCTGGGCTATGACGTGCCGCTGATGGCCCAGCTGCCGCTGGAACCCGAAGTGCGCGAGACCGGCGAGGCCGGCCGGCCGGCGGTGCTGGACGCCGACGGCGCTTTGCGTACGGATGGCATTGGCCAGACCTTCCGAGGGTTGGCTGAACGGCTGTTGGCAGTGTGAGCCTGCGCAGCCTCACACTTTTGTAGGCGGCGCTGGCGTTTAAGTCCGGTTCGCTGCTGGTGGGCGAATCGCTTGACCACAGCACCTGCGACCTGGTGGTCGAGGCAATGGAGCGCACTGCCGGCGTGGATAGGCTCATTAACCTGCAGGCCATTCACATGGACGAGGACGCCGTGCCGCGCTGCCTTGGTATGAATGGGAGATCTACGTTGAGCCCGATATCTGGCGGGTGCCTCGCAGTAAATAACGGCATAGCGCATTGTCGGTGCGATGCTAAGAGGTAATGGCCCATGAGCGGTTCCAATCGGCGAGATTGCGTTGCCGGGACACCACGACATGGGCCATCTCGATAAAACGATGCCGCGTGTCGGCTGTTCTCAGGTCATCCGCAGTGACGAGAATGACGATCCAGCCGAGCAGTTGCAATGCGTTTCGCTTTGCCGCGTCGATTCGCATTTGTGCCGGATCGGCGTGATAGGCTCCCTGATATTCGAACGCGACGCGGCAGTCCGGATATGCCATATCCAATATGACGTATGAGTTGCCGATATTCACGCGATAGTTGGCGGTGGGGCATCCCAAGCCTGAATCCTTCAGCATCCCAAACAGCGTGTTTTCCGGCGGAGAATCCGTGTTCTCTGTCATGTAGGGCAGTGCCTCGTGGCATTTGTTACGACCTATGAACCGCGGACTGATTTCCAAGTAAGTATCGAAATCCTTGCGAGTGGCCATTCTGCGCCGTTTATCGCGGCTCATCAAAGAGGCTCCAATGGCCGCAAGTTCCTCCAATGTAGAGTATTGGGCCATCTGAGCCCACATCATGACCGGCGAGGCAATCCAGAACTGTTCATAATCCTTTTTGCGGATATCCAGTTTTCCCTTAAACACATGGAAGACCACGCCTTTGATTCGTCTGCGTTTGTTGGCACTGGAAACACAGGCGTGCACGGCATCAACAGATAGCGTGCAATGTCGGGGGATGGGCGCGCCGTAGTAGTTGGCCGCATTGATGTATCCCACCAGCAATGGACCTTTCGAACGGCGCGCAGCATCATTGCAGCGTTCACGTTCTGCTCGGCGTCGGCCGACAATATCCTCATGCATAAAAGAGCTCATGGTGCGACCGTAAAGCTGATTTGGACTTGAATGCAAGCCAGGCAGGGCAATGTGGTTCCAGCTTATGGAGTTATCCACATTGTCTATTTGCGCAGAGAACGGTTCTCAGTAGTATCTGTGCGCTCAAATGAACAAGAACATAACAATCTCACATCATCGCAAATGGCGACATGGCAGTGATTAGGGCATATTCCATGTGTGCTTCGGGCGTAGAGAAGTGTGCACAGACATTATTGAGAACCGTTCTCTGCGCGCCTATCTGGCTACGACCTCGGTGGGCAGGAGCCCCGTGCGCTGGAACGGCCGGTCCTCGATCTGGTCAAGCACTAGGGTAGCCAAGCTGACGCCGAATGCGTCCATTGGCTGGCGCACGGTGGTCAGCTGCGGGCACGCTGGCGTCGGCGTCGACGTCGGCAAGTACGACGGTCCGATGATATAGGCGATTCGTCGATACCCGCGCCCCAACATATGCTCGGTGAGCTTGCGTGAAGCGAGTCGGTTGTCGATGTCGACGGTGGGGAAGGGGTGGCGCTGCCATAGCCGACGCCGGAAATGGCGACTGGCACGCTGATATTGGCGAATCCCTGAAATAGAGGGTCGTCCTTATGAAATGTGTTGAGAATCCACGGGCCGTATCGCATGGCGCAGCGCAGTCTGCACCGCCCCGCCGCCGAACCAACCCCGGCAAGATCGCGCGCCGCGCCGGCACCACTATCCTCGCCCTGCTGTTCTGCGTCGTATGGTTCTTCCCGGTCTACTGGATGATTATCACCGCCGTAAAGCCGCGCGATGAGATCATGACCACGACCCCCGTGTTCTGGCCCATGCACCTCTCGATCGTCCTGTCGATTATTGTCGCGTTCTTCGCGTGCACAGCCCTGACCCTGTACCGCTTCCGCGGGCGCAAGCCGATCATGGTGTTCGTGCTGGCCATCCAGATGACCTCTGGCGGCATCATCCCGCAGATCATCATCTACAACCAGCTCGGCCTGCTCAACAAATACAGCGGCCTGATCCTGGCGTACATCGCCATGGTGCTGCCGTTCGCGATCTGGAACATGCGCGGGTTCTTCCTGAACATCCCGAAGGACATCTTCGAATCCGCGGCCGTGGAAGGCGCGAACGACTGGCAGATCCTGTGGAAGATCACCTTCCCGCTGGCCGCGCCCGGCATCGTCTCGACCTCGGTGTTCGCGTTCATCAACGCCTGGAACGACTACATGATCGCCTATACGTTCATGAAGGACCAGTCGAAGTACACGCTGCCGGTATGGCTGTCGTCCTTCTCGACACCCACCATGGGCACCGATTCCGGCGGGCAGATGGCCGCTTCGGTGACCTTCTCGTCGCCGGTGGTGGTGTTCTTCATGCTCATCCAGCGCAACATCATGAAGGGTGTGACGACCGGTGCCGTGAAATAGCGTATGCCGCCGTACCTCACCAAACGATTCGTCCGCTGATGGCGGCGTGACCGCGTGTCGCCTGCCGTCAGCGGATGAACGATAATAAAAACAGTATGAAAGGAACAGCTGTGCCCACATTCGAATATAAGGCTGATGCCGCAACGCCGTGTCTCACCCTGATTCCCGCTCCGGTGACATTGGAATACACGCATGGCACGGCTATGATTGGGTCCTTGGTGACGATCGAGAAACGAATTCCCGAATATGCCGTCACCGAAGATGCCGATGAGACCTGGGAAACGCTGCCAATCGAGCAGCTGTCCAGCGAACTCGAGCGTTACTGCGGCGTCGCCGTCCGTACGCGCCGAGTACTCACAGCCACAGATGAAGCCGACGCCGGTGCCAATGCCGCCGAAAAAGCGCGAGATGCGGGCGTGGGTGCGGGTGCGGGCGCGGGTGCGCCGGCAGCGATGAACGGCACCGTCATATTGCTGTGTGTGGATGCGCGATTGGCGCATGACGAATACACGCTGGATGTGTTCGCCTCAGATACCATCGCCGTGCGTGGTGGCAGCGAAAGCGGATTGCGGTACGGCATGCAGACACTGCGGCAGATGATCAGGCAAACCTCGCGGACCTTGCCCTGCCTGCATATCCAAGACAAGCCTGCGTTCGCGGTGCGCGCCTACAGTCTTGACGTGACGCGCGGGCGTGTGCCGACGATGGCGTTCCTCACCTGGTTCATCGACCAGCTGGCGTTGTATAAGTACAACCAATTCCAGCTGTACGTGGAACATGCCTTCGCTTTCGGCGAGCTCAGCGAAGCGTGGCGCGGCACTGACCCGCTCACGGCCGACGACATCATGTTCCTGGACGAATACTGCGCACACCACGGCATCGAACTGGTGCCGTCCTTGGCCACTTTCGGGCACATGTATATGAACCTGCGCACCCGTGAACATCGTGGACTGGGAGAGTTCCCCGAAGACGCCGACCGTCCGTTCAGTTTCATCGAACGAATGGAACACCACACACTGAACGCAGCCAACCCCAAGTCGCACGATTTCGCCTCGCGCCTAATCGAGGAATACGCGCCGCTGTTCCGCTCGCGGTCCTTCAATATTGGTGGCGATGAGACTTTCGACTTGGGCCGTGGCCGGTCCGTACAGGACTCGCCGGGCGCCAGTCGCGATGAGCTGTATGCCGATTTCGTCAAAGACCTATGCAGCACGCTTGCCCATCGTGGTCTACAACCGATGCTGTGGGCGGATATCGCGCTCGAGAATCCGCACACCATGGACTTGCTGCCCGGCGACATCACGATGCTCAACTGGATGTATGAGCCGGATATCGACGAAAGCAAGATCCAGACCATCGCATCACAAGGCCGCCGCCAATTCGTGTGCCCTGCCGTGCGTGCGTGGAGCCGGTTCTTCCCCGACTATGACGGTGCCTGGCTGAACACGTACCGCATGGCGGTGGCTGGGCTCAAATATGGTGCGGAAGGCATGGTGGTCACCGATTGGGGTGACTATGGGCATGTCAATGATCCGCGGTTGAGCGTGCCGGGACTGTGCTACGGTGCGCAAAACGCGTGGAACCCGGTTGCAATTGACGCATGCGAAATGAACCATCGGATTTCTAATCTGGCGTATGGCGACGAATCCGGTTGGCTTATGGATTCACTCGCTCGCATCGACTCCGATGGAGTGTCGTTCCCCTGGGACCTCGCCGTGCAAGTGCTGGAACTGGAATACGGTTCCGGCACCGGCATGCTGAATACGGATGTGGCATCGTATGTGGAACGGTCGTGCGGGGGAGAGCTCATGTTTGACCGTGCGCTGGGATGCGCCGACGCGCGCCGCCGATTGCTCCTGCGGAACCATGCCCGTCTCGAACGACGCCGGGATTGCGACCGGGCGTTGATTGATTGCGGCAGTGCGGTTGTCGCGGTGCTCGATGGCTCGGCACGAGGAGGATTGAACCCGGAGCTGCTGTGGGTGATGCTGGATGGGCAGCGGTTGTTCAATAGACTGGGTGAGGAACTGCTGGTATTGGCTGGCGGCGAGGACGCCTGTGGCACCAAGGATGTGACCGGCCGTGCGCTGGATGCCTCGCGCCGCGCCCGTCTTGCCGCCGATTTGGAGTTGTGGTTCGAACGGTACCGTGTGCAGTGGCTGTCCATCGGCCGTTACGCCGAATTGGCGCGTATCGCCCATGTGGTGTGGTCGTTTGCGGACATATTGCGTAGGGGAGCGCTATAGGGGGGGCTCGCAGAAATTCGGTCCTGCTGAGAACAATGTGAGGCTTACGCGCCGTCAAACGCACATGGTGATTTCAAAAATGGCGAATTGCTGCCATTCTTGCACCTGTGCGTTTGATGGGAAATGTGCGTATGCCTCACATTTTTTGCATAAAGCATGAAAATGTGTGAGACCGGCGTCAAGGTCGAATTCGAGAAGAAGGCCTTCGAACAGATTCGCCAGAACGCCTCCCAGGTCCTCAACTCCGACGACGCTCCGGACGTTACGGAATACAACAAGGGCAACGCCACGTCCGGCCTGCTCGCCAGCCAAGGCCTGCTCACCAACCTCAACGATTACGTGTCCGAATATGGCTGGGACAAGATTATCACCGGTTCCTTGGCCGACACCGGCAAGTACGATGAGCAAGGCATGATGGGCTCCGGCGACTGGTACGGCATCACCACCGGCGCGGTGAAGTAAGGTCATTCGCACAACAGGCAATTCAATCAACAAGCAGCACATATTGATTTTGGTTTCGGCTGCCTTGTTCCCTAGCGGTCGAAACCACCTCTCCACCAAGGAGCAGCAACAATGAAGTTCACCAACGGCTACTGGATGATTCGTGACGGCGTCGACGCCCTCTACGCTCGTGAAGCCTACGAACTGGCGGCGGATGCCACCACCGAAAGCCTCAACGTCCTCGCCCCGACCTCCGTGGTGCGCGGCCGATACGATACCCTGAACCTGCCCACATTCAATGTGGACATCACCACACCTGCGGAAGGCGTGATTCGTGTGTGTGCCGAACACTGGCAAGGCGCCACCGAATACCCCGGATTCCCGCTCAATGCCGACGAACCCGGCAACCGTGATTACGTGACCGTTCAGGCGAACGGCAATGGCGACGGCGAAGTCGGCGTCAATGGCGCGGATGTCACGCTGACCACTGGCGGACTTACCGTGAAGGTCGTCAAGGGCGCCCCCTGGAACCTGACCTTCATCGGCGAGGACGGCAAGGTGCTCACTGAGTCCGCAGGCAAGTCGCTGGGCCGATTCAAGCTCGGTGCCGAATCGAACGTCACCGCCCAGCCGGTCAGCGAATTCGGTGTGACCATGGACGGTTCCGCCCGTGATGAATCCGACGTGTTCATTGCCATCCAGCTGCATCTGTCGGTTGGCGAAGACGTATACGGCTTGGGCGAACGCTTCGGCGCTTACGTGAAGAATGGTCAGAGCGTCGACATCTGGAATGAGGATGGCGGCACTGCTTCCGAGCAGGGCTACAAGGACATCCCGTTCTACATGACCTCCAATGGGTATGGCGTACTGGTCAACAACCGCGGCCATGTCTCCTTTGAGATCGGTTCCGAGAACACCGAGGCCACCATCAACTCCTTCATCGACGGTATGGCCGAGCGTGATATTCCGCTGGCCGCCTTCCACTACGACTGCTACTGGATGCGCGAGTTCCATTGGTGCGATTTCGAGTGGGACAAGCGTTTCTTCGGCGACATCGAATCCACGCTGAAGCGCCTGCACGAAGACAAGGGCTATCTGGTGCGCAAGCCCAATGGCGAAGTCTGGCAGACCGACTTCTGGCAGGCCGGCATGGGCTTGGTGGACTTCACCAACCCGGCCGCCCGTGAATGGTTCAAGGACAAGGTCAAGGCCCTGCTGAATCAGGGCGTGGACGCCATCAAGACCGATTTCGGCGAGCGCATCCCGCGCGACGTCGTCTGGTATGACGGCTCTCCGAAGCTCTCCATGCACAACTGGTACACCCAGCTGTACAACCAGGCCGTGTTCGAAGCCATCGAAGAAACCTACGGCAAGGGCAACGCCTGCCTGTATGCGCGCTCCGCGACGGTCGGCGGCCAGCAGCAGCCCGTGCACTGGGGCGGTGACTGCGAATCCACCTTCAATGGCATGGCCCAGTCCCTGCGTGCCGGCCTGTCGCTGACCTCCTCCGGCTTCGGCTTCTGGAGTCACGACATCGGCGGTTTCGAGGGCGCGTTCCCGGACCCGGCCGTCTACAAGCGTTGGGTGGCGTTCGGCATGCTCGGCTCCCACTCGCGACTGCACGGTTCCACCGTGTACCGTGTGCCGTGGCTGTTCGACGAGGAAGACGAGAAGAACGGCGTCGCATTGGTGCCCGGCCAGACCGCCGTGGATGTGGTGCGCGAGTTCACCAAGCTCAAGC
Source organism: Bifidobacterium sp. RTP21102st3_E2_RTP21102_210122 (assembly GCF_040916945.1). Classification (NCBI taxonomy): domain Bacteria; kingdom Bacillati; phylum Actinomycetota; class Actinomycetes; order Bifidobacteriales; family Bifidobacteriaceae; genus Bifidobacterium; species Bifidobacterium sp. RTP21102st3_E2_RTP21102_210122. Next base: position 382,272 of record NZ_JBCPAN010000001.1, read on the forward strand.
TTGAACTCATGCCGTATGTCTACCAGCTTGGCCTGCAGCCTCATGTGAACGGTACTCCGGTCATGCGTTCCATGTTCGTGGAGTTCCCCGATGACCCGGCATGCCGCACGCTGGACCGTCAGTATATGTTCGGTCCGTCCATGCTGGTCGCCCCCCGTGTTCACCTACTCCGGTGAGGTTTCCTATCGATTCCGCTGTGGGTGCGCGATAGCAGCGTAACGACATGAACATTTCAGCGTGGTGCTGTAACACTTCGGTGTTGCGGCACCACGTTTTTGTGCTGATATGGGGATTTGTACTAGTCGAATCCGCGAAATGTTCAGTAAATGTTCACGTAGCGAAATCGGCATAGAATGCGAGCAAACGCATAACGGCACGGTGCTGTTCATGCGTACACCAACGCCAGACGAACCGCCGGAAAGAAGGGGTCTCCGTGATTGAGACAGTGGACGATATCAAGACGATTGCGAACGTCGGCACGGGAACCATGGGCCACGCGATCACGTTGCAGTTCGCGTTGGCCGGATATCCGGTGCATCTGGTCGGCCGCGGCGAGGCCTCGCTGGAGAAGGCGATGAAGGCGATTCGTTCGGATGCCGAGGACTTCGCCGAAGCCGGACTGCTCAAGGATGGCGACACCGTGGACGCGGTGCTGGCCCGCATCACCGGTTACGCCGACTATGCGAGCGGCGTGGCGGACGTGGACTTCGTCATCGAATCCGTGGCCGAGAACCTTGACATCAAGAAGTCCGTCTGGACCGAAGTGGAGCACGCCGCCCCCAAGGACGCGATTCTGTCCACGAACACCTCCGGCCTGAGCCCCACCGCGCTGCAGTCGGTGATGGGGCACCCCGAGCGCTTCGTGGTGGCGCACTTCTGGAACCCCGCGCAGTTGATGCCGCTGGTCGAAGTGGTGCCGGGTGAGAAGACCGACCCGAAGGTAGTGGACATCACCTTCGACCTCATGGCCAAGATCGGCAAGAAGCCGGCGAAGATCAAGAAGGAATCGCTGGGCTTTGTGGGCAATCGCCTGCAACTGGCCGTGCTGCGCGAGGCGTTCCACATCGTCCAGCAGGGCATCGCGGACGCGGCCACCGTGGATGACGTGATGAAGTACAGCCTCGGCCGCCGCTGGAATCTGGTCGGTCCGATCGCCAGCATCGACCTCGGCGGACTCGACGTGTTCTACAACATCAGCACCTACCTGTTCGACGACATGGACAACGGCACTGGCCCGAGCCCGCTGCTCGCCGAGAAGGTCAAGGAAGGCAACCTCGGCGCCAAGACCGGTCAGGGCTTCTTCTCCTGGCAAGGCGAGGACGGCAAGCGCATCATCGAAACCCGCAACAAGGCCCTGCTGCGTGCCCTGAAGGACGACGCCGCGGATGCCGCCGCTGCGCAGGCGTGAGGCACGAATGACGAATGTTCGTGCGTGACGTATATCACGATGGAAGGCTCCCCTCAGGGGAGCCTTCGTTGTACTTACGTCGTTCTCTGATTTGGCTCATCGGCATGCGTATGCGTCGCCGATAGCGACAATTGCGGAAACGCTTACAGTGTGATGTGCACACGGACAACAAACCGATACACGCAAGGATCGGTGACGACGATGACATCCACAGAACACAGCACGCGAGCCGACATGCTGGCCCATTTCCAGTGTGCCGTCATGCATGCACTGCTTCAATATGAGGTCTCGCTGGGCGATGAGGTCGTCTTCGATCTGGTCACGCACGTCACGCACGGACGAGAAATACAGGTAGAACGTGGCGTGGTTGTAGCCGGCGAGTTCGGTGATCTGACGCACCGAGATCTTCTCGATCGGCTTGGTCTCGTACAGCTTCCAGAACGCCTCCTTGAGGCTCTTGACCGTCTGCTGCGTAAGTTGCGGGTTCTTCTTGATTGCGATTCGCGGTATGGTTATTGCGCACAAAACGCACAATCCCATCGACTCGTCGGTCAAGTTCGTGACCTTCATCGACGCGATGCTCTCGCTGGTGGTCACGCAGGACGTGCTTTTGGAATCCCAGGGAACCGCGCACGCGGCGCAATCCTCGGGACTGTTCGGCATCGGGCTTGGTGCGGTGACCATGATCATCGGCCTGTGGATGCTGCTGCGGCGGCGCTGGACGGTGCCGGCGTCGGGCGAAGATTCCCCGGACGATGCCGTTCCTGCAGTCGAGATCACGGCTGAAACCGAGGCGTAGGGCGTCGCAATGCCTGTTTACAATCGACCCGAATGGTCTTTGTGGTGAGAAGAGGCATATGGTGAGGCTGCCGACGTTGAACGTGAATTGGAGTCGCGATCGGGTCTACGCGATTCGGCGCGGAGTGGTCGCCTGCTGTATCCTGTTCTGCCTGATCGGCGCCGGAGTCGAGACCGCGGCGGCGCAGCGCAGCTGGCCGCGAGCCGACACCGCATCCGCCGCCGCAACCGCAGCGGCGAACGAGCCCACGGCCGTTACCCGCAAGCAGGTTCCCGATAGCGGCAAACAGGGCGGGTCGCGGAAGACGCAGAACACGCAGAACGGCGATGACAAAGCCGCGCAAAGCGTGGACTGGAAGGGGCCGACCGGCAAACAGCCCGACCTATCCCAGTACTCCGACCTGAGCGTGGAGGTCAGTCTCGCCAAACAACGGGTGTACGTCAAGTCCGGTGGCCAGACCATTTATACGATGATCGCCAGTACCGGCGTCGACGACGCCACCCCGCACGGCTCGTACACCATCGATACGCGCGGCGAACACTTCTACAATGCCGAAGAAGGCATGGGCGCCGACTATTGGGTGCAGTTCTACGGTTCGTACCTGTTCCACTCGGTGCCGACCGGCGAGGCCTTCGGCGACTATCTGCCGGAGGAGGGTGCCAAACTCGGCCAGCCCGCCTCGCACGGCTGCGTGCGCCTGACTGTGGCCGACGCGCAATGGTTCTATGACCAGGTGCCGGACGGCACGCTGGTCACCATCGCGTAGGGTGGTCTCTCGCTCAGTCTCGTTGCGTTCGACAGCTCCCTCGTCAGAGGGAGCTTATCAGAGGGAGCTTAGCTGATTAGCGCGCTTCGGGCGGGCGGTATTGGTCGTCGGCGGTGAAGCAGGTGCGGTAGATCATGACCATGATCAGGCCGTCGGCCAGCAGGGTCAGCGCGGCGATGGCGTCGAGGACCACGAACTGGTACTTGGCGGCGTTGAGCGGGTCGCCGCCGGCGATCACCTGACCGGCCATCATGCCCGGGATCGTCACGATGCCGCTGGACGCCAGCGAGGCGGTGGTGGGCAGCAGGCCCAGGCGAATCGACGAGACGATGGACGGGCGGGCCGACTCCCACGGGGTCGCTCCCAGCGCCAGCATCATATCCACCTCGTCACGCCGCTCCTCCATGCTCTCGTAGAAACGGCTCAATCCCACCGCCAAGGCGGTTACGGTGTTGCCCAGCAGCATGCCGGTCAGCGGCACCACCAGCTGGGGCGCGTACCACGGGTGCGGGCGCACGATGAGCTCGGTGACCAGCGCCAGCATCAGCAGCATGGTGATGACCAGGCTCAGGAAGATCGGCCCGGCAAGGCCCTTGGGGATGCCGCGTGCGCGGGACATCACGATCTGCACGGCCGTCACCAGCATGACCGCCATCAGGGCGAACACCATCCACACGCTGTTCGAACGAATCACATAGCTGATGATGAATCCCATGGCGCACAGCTGCACGAGGGCGCGGCATGCCGACCACATCAGGGTTCTGCCGATGCCCATATGCATGAGTTCGCTGATGATGGCCGCCACGGCCACCATGCCCAGCGCGATGAGCAGACCCCAGATATCGATGTTGTAGGAATTGCCCAGATCGCCGCTCATGCCTGCGTCTCCTCATTTTCATCGGCGCCGGCAGGCACCGCGTTCGCGTCCTGCGCCGCCGAATCCGTCATCTCGCGTTCGGTCAGCCGCCCCTTGTCCAGCGTCAGCGTGCGGGTGGCCCGTCCGTCCGGCGGGCGGTGGCGGATGCGGATGATCGCCATGCCGCGTGTGGCGGCATCCGCCATGATCGTAGCCACCTTGGCCGCGTTGTCGTCGTCGAGACCGGCATCTACCTCGTCGGCCAGCAGCACCTTCGGGTCGGTGAGCAGTGTGCGGGCCAGGGCCACGCGGGCCGTCTGCCCGCCGGACAGGTCGTGCGGGGCGCGCTCCAGATCGATGTCCTCGCAGCCCATCGCGTCCAACGTCGTGCGGATGCGCTCGTCGGGCAGCAGCTGCTCGGCCTTGCCGCCCTTGCCGCGAATCGCGAGCGTCCAGGGCAGGCGGATCGCCTCGGCCACGTTCTTGCCCGTCAGAATCGGCTTCTGCGGCAGGTAGGCGACATCCCGCCGCCACTGCTGCGGCGTGAACTCGCCGCTGCCCTTGCCTTCAAGGGCGAACGTGCCGTGCGCATGCGGGTTGAGCCGGGCGCACGCGGTCAACAGACTCGACTTGCCGGAGCCGGACGGTCCCACCAGATCGACGATCTCGCCGCGCTCCACAGCAAAGGACAGGTTCTCGAACACCGTGCGTTCGTCGTCCGCCGGCGATTGCGCGGGGATGACGCAGGACACGGATATGGCTTCGAAGAAGGATCGCATATTCATCCAGTCTAGCCGGGGGCACATGGGAAACCCCAGCGTTCACTTCCTGTATACCCGGTGTGGCATAATAGCCGAGGCAATTTTTGGGCTTTGCCTAAGCTAGTTTGAATTTGAAATAGGTGAATAACGTGGCACAGACTACTAACGACATCAAGAACGGATCCGTCCTGAACCTCGACGGGCAGCTGTGGACCGTCATGAAGTTCCAGCACGTCAAGCCGGGCAAGGGCCCCGCCTTCGTGCGCACCACCATCAAGAACGTGCTCTCCGGCAAGATCGTCGACAAGACCTTCAACGCGGGCATGAAGATGGAATTCGAGACCGTGGACAACCGCACTCTCCAGTACTCCTACGAGGACGGTGACAACTTCGTGTTCATGGACATGACCACCTACGATCAGATCATGGTTCCGAAGACCCTCGTGGGCGACAAGGCCAAGTTCTTGCTCGAAGGCACTGACTGCCTAGTCTCCTTCCACGACGGCACCCCGCTGAGCGTCGATCTGCCGGGCTCCGTGGTCCTGACCATCACCCACACCGAGCCGGGCCTGCAGGGCAACCGCTCCAACGCCGGCACCAAGCCGGCCACCGTTGAGACCGGAGCCGAGATTCAGGTCCCGCTGTTCATCAATGAGGGCGACCGCGTCAAGATCAACACCGAGGACGGTTCCTACACCGGCCGCGAGAACAACTGATCTCCGCATCCTCAACAGACGACCGACCGTATAAAGGACTAGGACAGCAGCAGTATGGCACGTTCCACCGCGCGCAAAAGGGCTCTGAACACCCTGTACGAAGCCGACGAAAAAAGCCAGGATATCCTCTCCCTGCTTGACGAGCGCATCGCACATCCCGGTGCCCAGACCCCGCTTCCCGACTATGCCATTGAAATCGTCAAGGGCGTGGCCGAGCACCGTCGTCAGATCGACATGACCCTGGACGAACACTCCACGGGTTGGAAGGTCCGCCGTATGGGCGTGGTCGATCGCAACATTCTGCGTATCGCCGCTTGGGAGATTCTGTTCACCGATGATGTGCCGGACAAGGTCGCCATCGACGAGGCTCTGGCATTGGCCAAGACCCTGTGCGATGACGATTCGCCCGCTTTCATCCATGGCCTGCTGTCTGCGGTGTGCACCGCCAAGAACGCAGCACCGGCACCGGAGTCCGTGGCAGAAGAGGCCGATGAGGAATCGTCCGATTCCGCTGCCGCCGCATCCGAGCCGACCGATGAGGGCGATGTTTCCGATTCGCCCGATTCGTCCGGTGCATCCGACGAGCCTGCTGCCCTGTCCGCTGAGATTCAGCCGACGGTCGATTAGTCATTTGTTGTTCAGCCTCCCCATTCGGGAGGCTTTTTCATGGGCGGACACTTGTGCCGCCGTACATTCTCAAGTCGGCACCTTGCCGACAGCCCCGCCAGCGGGGGTGAGACTTTGCGTCCAACGGCGTGTGAGTCTGCGCTGGCCGTTAACCTTGGTACGAATACCCGAAAAACATAAGGGGGTTTTGGTGAGCCAGAACGAGTCCGGGACCATCGCAATTCCGATGTATGACAAGGACGATGCAGTCCTCGTTTTGGAAGACGGACAGGTATATGTGGGGGAGCCATACGGCGCCCTCGGCGAGACGACCGGTGAGATCGTCTTCGCCACCGGTATGACCGGATACCAGGAGACGCTCACCGATCCGAGCTACGATCGCCAGATCGTTGTGCAGACGTTCCCGCACATCGGCGATACCGGCGTCAACAGCGAAGACCCTGAGTCCTCCCGCATCTGGGTTGCCGGATACATTGTGCGTGATCCCTCTCCGAACGTGAGCAACTGGCGTGCCGAAGGCAGCCTGGACGACGACCTCGCCAAGAACGGCATCGTCGGCCTGAGCCACATCGACACCCGCAAGCTGGTGCGCCACCTGCGTTCCGCAGGCGTGATGCGCGCCGGCATCTTCTCCGGCGACGCCCTGACCGATCAGGCCACCGGCGCGCTCAAGACCATCGAGCAGCTGCTCGAAGACGTCAAGAACACCCCGCAGATGCAGGGTCTGAGCCTGTACGACGAGGTGTCCACCAAGGAGACCTACACCATCGAACCGTGCGGCGAGTACGAAGGCAAGGAGCCGCTGTACACCGTGGCCGCTGTGGACCTCGGTATCAAGGGCATGACCCCGCACCGCATGGCCGAACGCGGCTGCCGCGTGCACGTGGTGCCCTCCACCATCACCTTCGCCGAAATCGAGAACCTGAACCCGGACGGCGTCTTCTTCTCCAACGGTCCGGGCGACCCGGAACAGGCCGGTCCCGAAATCGAGCTGCTGCGCCAGGTACTTGACGCCGGCTACCCGTTCTTCGGCATCTGCTTTGGCAACCAGCTGCTCGGCCGCGCACTCGGCTTCGGCACCTACAAGCTCAAGTTCGGCCACCGCGGCATCAACCAGCCGGTCAAGGATCTGACCACCGGCAAGGTCGAGGTCACCGCCCACAACCACGGCTTCGCGGTCGACGCCCCGATCGGCAAGCAGGTCGACGCGCCGTTTGAAAACGGCAAGTACGGCAAGGTGTTTGTCTCCCACATCGATCTGAACGACGACGTGGTCGAAGGCCTGCAGTGCGTGGACATCCCCGCATTCTCCGTGCAGTACCACCCGGAGGCCGCAGCAGGCCCGCACGATGCGGCCTACCTGTTCGACCGTTTCTGCGAACTTATGAAGAACAACTCCAAGGAAGGTAAGTGATATGCCGAAGCGCACCGACATCAAATCCGTGATGGTCATCGGCTCCGGCCCGATCGTGATCGGTCAGGCTGCGGAGTTCGATTACTCGGGCACCCAGGCATGCCGCGTCCTTCGTGAGGAAGGCATCCGCGTCATCCTCGTCAACTCCAACCCGGCCACCATCATGACCGACCCGGAGATGGCTGACGCCACCTACATCGAGCCGATCGCCACCCCGATCCTCGAGCAGATCATCGCCAAGGAACGCCCCGACGCGCTCCTGCCCACCTTGGGCGGCCAGACCGCACTCAACGCCGCCATGGCGCTGGGCGAGGCCGGCGTCCTGGAGAAGTACAACGTCGAACTGATCGGTGCTTCCCTGGAAGCCATCGACCGTGGCGAGGACCGTGAACTGTTCAAGAAGGTCGTTGACGAGGCCGGCGCCGAATCCGCCCGCTCCGACATCGCCCACAGCATCGAGGAAGTCGACAAGATCGCCGAGAAGTTCGGCTACCCGCTGGTCGTGCGCCCGAGCTTCACCATGGGCGGCCTGGGCTCCGGCATCGCCCACAACGAGGAGGAGCTGCACCGCATCGCCGGCGCCGGCATCCATTACTCGCCCACCGACGAAGTCCTGATCGAAGAGGGCATCGAGGGTTGGAAGGAATTCGAGCTCGAGCTCATGCGCGACCGCAACGACAACGTCGTGGTCGTCTGCCCGATCGAGAACGTCGACCCGGTCGGCGTGCACACCGGTGACTCCATCACCGTGGCCCCCTGCTTCACCCTGACCGACCGCGAATACCAGAAGCTGCGTGACATCGGCATCGCCATCATCCGTGGCGTGGGCGTGGACACCGGCGGCTGCAACATCCAGTTCGCTGTTCATCCGGACACCGGCCGCATCATCGTCATCGAGATGAACCCGCGCGTCTCCCGTTCCTCCGCACTGGCCTCCAAGGCCACCGGCTTCCCGATCGCCAAGATCGCCACCAAGCTGGCCCTCGGCTACACGCTCGACGAGATTCGCAACGACATCACCCAGTCCACGCCGGCCTCCTTCGAGCCGACCATCGACTACGTGGTCACCAAGGTGCCGCGCTTCGCTTTCGAGAAGTTCCCGGGCGCCGACCCCACCCTGACCACCTCCATGAAGTCCGTGGGCGAGGCCATGGCCCTGGCCGGCAACTTCCAGGAGTCCCTCGGCAAGGCCATGCGCTCCATCGACAAGCGCCACATGGGCTTCAATTGGGATGGCGAGAAGCCGTCCGCCGAAGAAGTGGCCGAACTGCTTGAGGCCATCCACACCCCGACCGAACACCGTTACCTGCAGCTCATGCGCGCCATCTGGGGCGGTGCCACGCTGGAGCAGGTGTTCGCGGCCACCAAGATCGACCCGTGGTTCCTGAAGCAGATCTTCCTCATCAATGAGACCGCCATGACGGTGCGCGAGGCCGAAACCCTCACCCCGAGGCTGCTCAAGAAGGCCAAGCTCGCCGGTCTGTCCGACGTGCAGGTGGCCCACCTGCGTGGTTTGGGCGATGAAGGCGAGAACACCATCCGCGAACTGCGCTGGACCTACGGTCTGCGCCCGGTCTACAAGACCGTCGACACCTGCGCCGCCGAGTTCGACGCCGCCACGCCGTACTACTACAGCTGCTACGCCGACGAAACCGAGCTGCGCCCGCGCGAACGCGAGGCTGTGATCATCCTCGGCTCCGGCCCGAACCGCATCGGTCAGGGCATCGAGTTCGACTACACGTGCGTGCACGCCGTGCAGGAGCTTGGCAAGGACTATGACACCATCATGGTCAACTGCAACCCGGAGACCGTGTCCACCGATTACGACATGTCCGACCGCCTCTACTTCGAGCCGCTCACCTTCGAAGACGTGCTCGAGATCTACGAGGCCGAGAAGAAGATGGGCCCGGTCAAGGGCGTCATCGTCCAGCTCGGCGGCCAGACCCCGCTGTCCCTGGCCGCGCGTCTGAAGGCTGCCGGCGTGCCGATTCTCGGCACCACCCCGGAATCCATCGACTTGGCCGAGAACCGTGAGCTGTTCGGCGAAGTACTCAAGAAGGCGGAGATGAACGCCCCGCGTTACGGCACCGCCCTGAGCCTCGAAGAGGCCAAGGAAGCCGCCCACCGCATCGGTTACCCGGTGCTCGTGCGCCCGAGCTACGTGCTCGGCGGTCGTGGCATGGAAATCGTCTACGATGACAAGCAGCTCAACAAGTACGTGGACCGCGCACTTGCCGAGGCCAAGGCCGATACCGTGGTCTCCGGCCGCCTGCCCTCCCCGCTGCTCATCGACAAGTTCCTGCAAGACGCCATCGAAATCGATGTCGACGCACTGTTCGACGGCGAGGAACTATACATCGGCGGCATTATGGAGCACGTCGAGGAGGCCGGTGTCCACTCCGGCGACGCCGCCTGCACCCTGCCTCCGTCCACCCTGTCCGACGACCAGATTCGTCGCCTGCGTGAAGGCACCTACGCCATCGCCAAGGGCTGCCATGTGCAGGGCCTGATCAACGTGCAGTACGCCTTCATGGCCAACACGCTGTACGTGATCGAAGCCAACCCGCGCGCCTCCCGTACCGTGCCGTTCGCCTCCAAGGCCACCGGCGTGGCACTGGCCAAGGCTGCTGCCCGCATCATGGCCGGCGAAACCATCGCCGATCAGCGTGCCAACGGTCTGCTGCTGCCTAAGGGCGACGGCGGCGACATCCACCCCGGCCAGCAGGTCGCGGTTAAGGAATCCGTGCTGCCGTTCAAGCGCTTCCGCACCCCGGTGGGCAAGACCGTCGACATCCTGCTCGGACCTGAGATGCGTTCCACCGGTGAGGTCATGGGCTTCGACCGTGACTTCCCGCACGCCTTCGCCAAGAGCCAGCTCGCCGCCTACGACGGTGGCCTGCCGACCCACGGCAACGTGTTCATCTCCGTGAACGACACCGACAAGCGTCAGCTGCCGTTGATCGCCGTTCGTCTCGAGGAGCTTGGATTCAAGCTCTGGGCCACCGAGGGCACCGCCTCCGTGCTTCGCCGTTACGGCATCGAGTCGAACATCGTGGACAAGATCAGCACCCGCGTGGACACCGATCCGGAAGCCCCGGTCGAGGTGCATCACGCTGCCGGATCCGTGGGCAAGAACGTGGTTCAGCTCATCGAGGAAGGCAAGATCGACATGATCCTCAACACGCCGAACTCGCGCGGCTCCCGTTCCGACGGCTACTCCATCCGTGCCGCCGCCATTGCCGCCGATCTGCCGCAGTTCACCACCATCACCGAGTTCCAGGCCGCACTGCTCGCTATCGAGGCCGTGAAGCATAATGATTATCAGATCATGAGCATTCAGGAGCATTCGAAGCAGCTGTTCGAATTGGAGCGACGGGAGTTCTGATGACTACACTCAGCAGTGAGGAATTGCAGGCACAACGTTCGGATTTCGGTCTGCGATTAAGCAATTCAATGGCCAAATACGGGCCGCTGTGTGTGGGCATTGACCCGCATCGCAAGCTCCTCACCGACTGGGGATACAACGTCGACGCCGAAGGCGCCGAACTCTTCTCCATGCGTATGCTGCAGGCCGCCAACGGGCGCGCCGCAGCAGTCAAATTCCAGACGCCGATGTTCGAGCGCTACGGAGCCAAAGGTTTCGAAGCGCTCGAGCGCGTGCTCTACGCGGCACGACAAATGGGCGTCATCACCATCGTCGATTGCCTGCGCGGCGGCCTGTCCACCACGATTTCCGCCATCGCAGACGCCTATTTCAAGCCCGGTGCACCGTTGCTGGCCGACGCCATCACGCTGCTGCCGTACTATGGCGCGCGTTCGTTGAACGGCCTGATTACCGAAGCGCTGGAAAACGGACGCGGCGTGTTCATCGCCTCCCTGACCTCCAACCCGGAAGGCATGAGTCTGCAGACCGCGTTGCGCCAGAGCGGCGATTACAAGGGACGTACCGTGGCCTACGGCATCGCCTCCACCGCGCAGAAGCATAACGTGGATATCGAAGGCATGGGCTCGGTTGGTCTGATTATCGGTGCCACCATCGGCCAATGGATGCAGGATTCCGGCGTGGACCCCTCCAAGTTCACCGGTCCGATTCTTTCCCCCGGTTACGGTTGGCAGGGTGCCGAGGCCAAGGATCTGAAAACCGTGTTCCGCGGTACGCGCGGCAACGTGCTGGTCACCGTGTCCCGCTTTATCGCCTCGCATGGGCCGGATATCGCCGCACTGAGCCAAGCCACCGAGTCGATTGCGCTTGACGTACGTCAGGCGCTGATGGAAGCCACTGTCGAAGGCTCGGAAAACCAGTAATCAGAACGGAATCAGATGTCGCGGCATGCGTACGTGTCTATCTCATCGCGTACGTCGCATCACGATTCATATTCTTCCCTGTTCGTCGGGGCTGTAGCAGTTACCGGTCATCTCGCCGGTGAGCCGTTACCACATTGGATTCATAATCGCTGCACACCACATCATCTCCGGAGGAACCCATGACTGAAAACACCCATGCTGGCCGTCTAATCGTCCTGACTGGCCCCACCGCAGTAGGTAAGGGCACCGTGGAAGCCAAGCTGCGCGCCGACCACCCCGAAGTGTGGGTGTCCGTCTCCGCCACCACACGCGCTCCGCGCCCGGGCGAGGTTGATGGCGTCAACTATTGGTTCCTTACTGAAGACGAGTTCCTGGCCCGCGAAGCGGCCGGTGAGTTCCTGGAAACCGCCGTGGTGCACGGCATGGCCCACTACGGTACATTGCTCAAGCCTGTGGAGGAACATCTGGCCGCCGGTGTGCCCACGATTCTGGAAATCGACCTGCAGGGTGCCCGCCGCGTCAAGCAGCGCGCCGCCGAGCTCGACCTCGAAGTGGTGTACGTGTTCATCGCGCCGCCAAGCTTCGAAGAGCTCGAGCGCCGCCTGATCGGCCGCGGCACCGAAACCGCCGAACAGCAGGCCCGTCGCTTGGAGACCGCCAAGGTGGAGCTCGCCGCCGAAAGCGAATTCGACGTCACCATCGTCAACGAAACCGTTGATCAGGCCGCTGCCGACCTCTGGTCCGTCATCGCCAAGGAATACGGGCTGTAAACTACCGCTTTACCACCAACTGCTGGTGGAGGATTTCGGCGCTGTTTTTGGCCGGCGCCTGCTTCCAGCGGATCGCTTCGGATTCGTGATGCTCGGTGACATAATGCCGCATCCATTCGAAGCACTGCTGGGTTTGGATGGCATCGCTTAATGCGCGGTGCTCCTCATTGTCCGCGATGCCGAAGCGTACGATCAGGTCGGCCAGACGGTGATGCCGCTGCGCGGGGAACAGGGCGCGGCTGATCTGCATCGTGTCATAATCCGCGCAGGCAAAGCCGCAGCCGGCGATATGCCGGGTGTTGTAATCCAGGAATCGCAGATCGAAGCTGACGTTATGGCCGACAATCGGCTCGACGGCGGGACCGGCAGCCGGGGTAGCGAGCCATGCGATGAATCGGGGAAGCACCTCGTCAATCGGATCGAGGTCGGCCACCATCGCATCGGTGATGCCGGTCAGCGTAGTGATCTGACGCGGAATCGGCCGCAAGGGATTCACCAGCTGCTGGAATTGATCGACGATATGCCCCTCCCGCACGCGCACGGCACCGATTTCCGTGATGGCGCAACTGTTCGGGTAAAAGCCGGTGGTCTCCAAATCCAGCGCCACATAATCGGTGGGGAAGACGGCATCGTCCATGGCGATTCGCCCGCCGGCACCATGATTGGGCTGGGATGGTTGGCCGAAAACGGTAATGCCGGAAGTGGTCACGGAGGCTCCTCATATCAGTCGGTGTTCGGTGACTTATTGTACCGGCATCCCGGTCTGACGGTAAAATTATTCCCTCCCGGTTTTTCTCGGATATATTGGTTAGGCGGCCGGCAATTGCGCGGCGCATCGGGAAGGGAGCACAGCTGATGAAACAGATAGTGGCAGGCATCGTGGCGCATGTGGACGCGGGCAAGACCACGCTGTCCGAGGCGCTGCTCTACCGTACCGGTGAGATCCGCAAATTGGGGCGAGTAGATCACGGCGATGCGTTTCTGGACACCAATTCCTTGGAGAAGGCGCGAGGCATCACGATCTTCGCGCACCAAGCGTTGGTTGAACACGGCGACCTGCGACTGACCCTGCTGGATACGCCGGGGCACGTGGACTTCGCAGCCGAAACCGAACGGGTGCTGCGTGTGCTTGATTACGCGATTCTTGTGGTCTCCGGCACGGATGGCGTGCAAGGCCATACCGAGACACTGTGGCGTCTGCTGGCCAGATACGGTGTGCCGACGTTCATCTTCGTCAACAAGTGCGACGCCGCCGGATTCGACCGCGAGGCCATTCTGGCACAGTTGCGCAAACGCCTGAGCGATGCGATATATCCGCTGCCGGCAATGGAGCAGTCCACTGAGGGCAGCGCGGTACCGTTGGACGCGCTTGCCGAGGATATCGCCACCCTGGACGAGGAGGCGATGAACGACTATCTGGAACATGGCGCGCTGTCCGTGGACAGATTGCGATCGATGATCGCCGTGCGCGAGCTGTTCCCCGTATATTTCGGCTCGGCATTGAAACTCGAAGGAGTCGAGGAATTCCTGGACGGGCTGGAGACGTTCACCCGCGAACGTGAATGGCCGGCCGCCTTCGCCGCACGCGTGTTCAAAATCGCCCACGACGGCCAGCACAACCGTATGACGTGGCTGCGCGTCACCGGCGGTGCGCTCAAAGCCAAGGAGATCGTCTCTTCATCCTCGTGCGCCGCGGCGTCGACAGCACCGTCGCCGGTACAGGGGGATGATGGCACGGTATGGTCCGAGAAAGTCGATCAGGTGCGCGTCTACAATGGCGCCAAATTCGAGACGGTCACCGAGATACCTGCCGGATCGGTGTGTGCGGTGACCGGACTGACGCGGACCTTCCCCGGCGAAGGGCTGGGAGCGGAACCGGACGCCGAATCACCGTCGCTGCAACCCGTGTTGACCTACACGGTGTTGCCCGCCGGAGCGGAATCCGATACGGCCGGCACCTCGGGAGCGGCCAAACGCGGTGGCGCCGGCCATAACAGCGTGAATCAGGACGATGCCGAGCATGATGCCGCCAAGTCGGGAACCGGCCGCAATGAGGAGAACGACACCGCTCGCCAGACCGCGGCGGACAATAGCTCGCCGGCCCGTCCCCAGTTCGATGATCTGACCTTGCATAAGGTCATCACCGCATTGCGTGAGCTGGAAGACGAAGACCCGTTGTTGCATGTGGTGTGGGTGGAACGGCTGGCCGAGATTCATGTGCAATTGATGGGCGCAGTCCAGCTGGAGATCATCCAGCAGACCCTGCACGACCGGTTCGGTCTGGATGTGTCGTTTGGCCCCGGCTCCATCCTGTACCGTGAGACCATCACTGCGCCAATCGAAGGCGCAGGTCATTTCGAGCCGCTCCGTCATTATGCCGAAGCACATATCCTGCTGGAACCAGGGGAGCCGGGCAGCGGAGTCACTGTGGCCTCGGCCCTGTCCGAAAACGATTTGGACCGCAATTGGCAACGGCTGATTCTGACCCATCTGACCGAGCGTGAGCATCTCGGTGTGCTCGTTGGCGCGCCGCTCACCGATATCAAGATGACTTTGGTGGCTGGCCGCGCGCATCTGAAGCATACCGAAGGCGGCGACTTCCGCCAAGCCACCTATCGTGCGATTCGTCAGGGGCTTATGGAAGCCAGAGCTGGAGTCAGTGGCCGGCCCGAGACGCCGGTCGAGAGCCGTCCGGACACCGCAGGGGAGGGCAACTGCCGACTGCTGGAACCGTGGTACCGGTTCCGGCTCGAAGTGCCAGCAGACATGATCGGCCGTGCCATGAGCGACATCCAGCGCATGGCCGGCACCTTCGAATCCCCGGTCACCGATAGCGAATACGCCGTGATCGAAGGCGAGGCGCCGGTGTCCGAGATGCGCGACTATGCGATGGACGTGAACCAGTACACGCACGGCCATGGCCGTTTCTCCGCCACCTTCGGCGGATACAAGCCATGCCATGACGCCGAACAGATCATCGCAGCCGCCGCTTACGATCCCGAAGCAGATCTGGACAACACCCCCGACTCGGTCTTCTGCGCCCACGGTGCCGGCTACCCCGTCAAATGGTATAAGGTCCCTGAATTCGCCCACGTAGACTACGCCATGTGAGGTGGTGACTACCAAATCTGCGGCCGAATGAATCCGTTGGTCTCCAAGAACCGTTGAATATCGCGCATTTCCGGCATATTAATGGAATGGGCCATGCCCGGATACACTTGTTCGGTCAACGTGCCGTGCTCGTGCCAGAACTCACCCATCGCCGTCACATCGGCTTTCGGGAAGATGTCGTCTGCAGCACCATGCCCGTAGAACACCGGCGGCTTCAACGCAGCCAGCTCGGCGTCTCCAGAGACCGGCCCCGGAGCCAACCAGCCGGAGCAGGAGACCGCTGCCGCATACCGTTGCGGATTGCATCGCAAAAGATGCGCGGCCAAGAGGCCGCCCTGCGAGAATCCCATGGCAACCACCGGCCGAGTGGCGGGAATATGCTCCGCAACCCATGCATCAATGGCTTGGGCGGCTTCAGTCGCCTGCTTGTCTAATGATTCGCCCTCCGGCACACCTTCATGCGCCCACGCACCGAACCATGTATATCCCATGCCATAGGCGATGGGTGCCTGCAAACTGGCATAATCAGCCGAACCGGCACCGCAATAGTTCAGCAGATCGGGCAAATCGTATTCATTGGAACCCCAGCCGTGCAACAGCACGAACACCGGAGCGGTTTCGGGACCGGTCAAACGGGTCAGAGCTTTGGTGATCTTCATAGCCTCAGTGTATCCACCGTTTGGGCGACAATAATGCCCTGATGTTCGCCCATCGAGTAACGTCCCATAAGTAATGCGTATAGCGCAGCGGCCGTGCCACGTGTTCTGATACTCTACGATGACACGGCAGGGGGACAGGTATGTTCGGCCCCCGAAATCGTACATGGGTGGCTAAGACCGTTTATGCGCAGGAGAAGAAACGAGAAGCAAAGGAAGGAGCGCGCCCAATGACATTCGATTGGTCGTTCGTGCAGCGTTACGCGCCTTTCTTCGTCAACGGCACATTGATGACCTTATTCATATCCGTGTTTGGCATATTGCTTGCCATCGCGGTGGGTCTGGTCTGCGCTGGCGTGGAAATCGCGCGTATCCCGGTCGCCCGGCAAATCGTGAGAATCTACATCGAACTCAGCCGCAATACGCCATTGCTGGTACAGCTGTACTTTCTGTACTTCGGCCTGCCCAAACTCGGCGTAGTATGGTCCGCCGAAACCTGCGCGATAGTCGGCCTTGGATTCTTGGGCGGTTCCTACATGGCCGAGGCAATGCGCGGCGGATTGGAAGCGGTGCCCAACGTGCAGCGCGAAACCGCGTACGTGCTGGGACTGACTTCCACGCAAACCATCACCCGAGTCATTCTGCCGCAAGCAGTGTCCACCGCCATTCCCGGCGTAGTGGCCAATGTGATCTTCCTGTTTAAGGAATCGAGCGTCGTCTCCGCCATTGCGCTCGCCGACGTGATGTACATGGCCAAGGATCTGATCGGCATGTATTACAGCACCTATGAGTCGTTGTTCATGCTGGTCGTGGCCTATCTGGTGATTCTGCTGCCGATTTCCATCTTCGGCACATGGTTGGAGCGGAGGTTCGATTATGAGCGGCGCTGAAATACTGCTCCAGCCGGGCGTATTCCCACGTCTGTTGCAAGGCCTGTGGGTCACCGTGTGGATAGCCGGCGTATCCGTAGGCGCGTCCATCCCGGTCGGCCTGTTGGTGGGCTGGTTGATGACGCTGAAGAATCCCGTGATCCGGGCCGCGATGCGCATCTACCTCGACTTCATCCGCATTATGCCTCAGCTGGCGTTGCTGTTCCTTGCCTACTACGGTTTTGCTCGATGGTTCGATTGGAATCTCGATGCCACCGGTGCCTGCGTGCTGGTGTTCATCCTGTGGGGAGGCGCCGAGCTGGGCGATCTGGTGCGTGGCGCATTGCAGTCGATTCCCAAAGTGCAGTACGAATCGAGCTACGTACTGGGGTTGAGCCCGTGGCAGACCTTCTCCCGGGTGATTCTGCCGCAGGCTGTTCGCCGTATGCTGCCGGCATCCGTAAACTTGGCGACACGTATCGTCAAAACGACATCATTGGCCGTGCTGCTCGGTGTGGTCGAGGTCATCAAGGTCGGCCATCAGATTATCGACGCGAACCGATTCCAGTTCCCGACTGGAACCTTGTGGATTTATGGCGTGATTTTCTTTATGTACTTCATCGTGTGCTGGCCGCTGTCCATTGTGGCCCGCCGACTGGAAAAGAGGTGGTCGAATGACTGAACCCGAAACGACCTGCAAGGGTTTCGAGGTGAATCATCTGGTCAAACAGTATGCGAATGCCGACAAGCCGGTGCTGGATGACATCTCCTTCAAGGTGGAGCATGGTTCGGTGCTCGTGGTGCTGGGTCCTTCCGGCTCGGGCAAGTCGACGCTGCTGCGCACCATCGCCGGTCTGGAACCGATTCAGGGCGGCACGATTTCCATCAACGATCAGGTGATCGATGCCGGCAAGCCTGGCACGGAACGAGCCGGACGATCCGACCGGTCCAGTGAACTGCGCACGCGTATCGGCATGGTGTTCCAAAGCTACGATTTGTTCCCGAACAAAACGGTGCTCGGCAACATCACCATGGCGCCGGTGCTCGTGCAGAAACGCGATAAGTCCGAGGTGGAGGCTGAAGCGATCCGGTTGCTTGGCCGCGTGGGACTTGCCGATCGCAAGGACTCTTGGCCGCACGAATTGTCCGGCGGTCAGCGCCAGCGTGTGGCCATTTGTCGTGCGCTGATTCTGCACCCGGAAGTACTGCTGCTCGATGAGATTACGGCGGCTCTCGACCCCGAAATGGTGCGTGAAGTGCTCGACGTGGTGCTCGAACTGGCCAAGTCCGGGCAGACGATGCTTATCGTCACCCACGAAATGCAGTTCGCGCGAGCCATCGCCGACCACATCATCTTGCTGGACGGCGGGCGCATCGTCGAGGAATCGTATGATGCGCAGGCGTTCTTCGAACACCCGCAAACCGAACGTGCGCAGCAGTTCCTGCACACCTTCGAATTCGAGTGATTCGATTGTGCCATATCGACGTATTTGAGAAGAAATATCAATAACAACAAGAGAAGGAGAACCCAATGAGTATCAAGGTTGGGAAATCATTCAAAGCACTGATTGCCGCAGGCGCGGCATTGGTAATGGCGGCGTCCATGGCCGCATGCGGTCCGTCGGCAGGCACCCCGAGCGAAGCGAAGTCCTCTGACACGGGCACCAGCTCCAGCGCCAATGCCAAGGCCCGCAGCCTCGACGAGATCAAGAAGAGCGGCAAGATCAAGATTGCCGTCTTCTCCGACAAGGCGCCATTCGGCTACGTGGACAAGGACGGCAAGTACCAGGGCTATGACGTCTACTTCGCCGAACAGCTGGCCAAGGATCTGGGTGTGGAGCCGGAATACACGTCGGTTGACCCGGCTGCCCGTGTGGACGTGCTCACCTCCAACAAGGTCGATCTGGTGCTCGCCAATTTCACCGTCACCGATGAGCGCAAGGAGAAGGTCGACTTCGCCAAGCCGTACATGAAGGTGGCGCTTGGTGTGGTCTCCCCGGAGAGCGCCCAGATCACCGATGTCAGTCAGCTCGACGGCAAGACCCTGATCATCGCTAAGGGCACCACCGCCGAAACCTGGTTCGAGAAGAACGCGCCGAACGTCAAGCTGCAGAAGTACGACCAGTACGCCGATGCCTACAACGCGCTGCTGGACGGCCGTGGTGACGCCTTCTCCACCGACAACACCGAGGTGCTCGCCTGGGCCAAGTCCAACAAGGGCTTCAAGGTTGGCATCACCCACCTTGGTGACGACGACACCATCGCGCCCGCCGTGCAGAAGGGCAACACCGAACTGCTGAACTTCGTGAACGACGAGATCGTCAAGCTCGGCAAAGACAACTTCTTCCACAAGGATTACCAGGAGACTCTGGAGCCGGTCTACGGCAACGAAGTCAACCCCGATGACATCGTGGTAGAAGGCGGAGCCGTCTGACGGACAGTCCGGTGGACTGTCCGTAGGCGACGCCGAGCCGCGGCAGCGGCGAGGTGTGTTGGGCCGGTCGTCAGGCCGTCCATTCTTGCAGGACGGAGAGGTCTGATTATACCCGTCCATAACCAACACATATAGCAACGCCGGCCTTCGGGCCGGCGTTTTGCGTTAAGGTCGTAATCGTGCCGCGCGGGGAACGGCTTCGCGCAGATGACGCAACACTTTAAGGGGGTGCGCAATGACCAGGTTCAACACTCAGCTCGTCCACGGACTGCCGGTTGGAGACAACAACACCGGAGCCGTGAACCCGCCGATCTACAACTCAACGACATATGCCTTCGAGAAGGTTGACGCGATGCCCCGCTATGACTACGCACGAAGCGGCAATCCCACACGTGACTTCCTGGAACAGCAGATCGCCCAGCTCGAGCAGGGAACGCGTGGTTTTGCGTTCGCCTCCGGTCTCGCGGCGATTCACGCGGTGCTGAGCATTTTCAAGCCCGGCGACCGCATCGTGGTCGGTGACAATATTTATGGCGGATCGTATTCCCAGCTCAATGAGTTCTTCACTCGCTGGGGAATCCTCGTCGAGGCCGTCGACACTCAGGACATCGCAGCATTGGAGGCCGCCGTCAAGGGCGACCGCGCGAACGGCATCGTGCCTGCCCAAGCCGTCTACTTTGAAACCCTGACCAATCCTCTACTCAAGGTGAACGACGTGCGCGCCATCTCCACGGTGGCCCACCGTTTCGGGGCGCTTTCGATTGTGGATAACACGTTCGTGACCCCGTATCTGCAGAAGCCGCTTGCTTTGGGTGCCGATGTGGTGATTCACTCCGCCACCAAGTATCTGGCCGGTCATTCTGATGTGAACGCCGGTCTGGTGGTCGTTTCCGGTGAGGATCTGGCGAGCCGCGTGTACTTCGCGCAGAACCGTTTGGGTGGTGTGTTGGCTCCTGCTGAGTGCGACGCGGTGCGCCGCGGCATTCAGACGCTGGCCCTTCGCATGGATCGTCAGCAGGAGAATGCCAATGCCATCGCCCGCTACCTGCTGGTGCATCCGCTGGTTAAGGCGGTGCATTACCCGGGTCTGCCCGGCGCAGGCGACCAGCGTCTGGCTGCCAAAGGTCTCAAGGGGGCCGGTGGCGTGT
Source organism: Bifidobacterium sp. RTP21102st3_E2_RTP21102_210122 (assembly GCF_040916945.1). Taxonomy (NCBI): domain Bacteria; kingdom Bacillati; phylum Actinomycetota; class Actinomycetes; order Bifidobacteriales; family Bifidobacteriaceae; genus Bifidobacterium; species Bifidobacterium sp. RTP21102st3_E2_RTP21102_210122. Next base: position 402,912 of record NZ_JBCPAN010000001.1, read on the forward strand.
TGAGCTTCGAGGTCGTGCCTGGCGTTGATCCGGCTGACGTGCTCAACAACCTGCACCTGTTCCGTCTTGCTGTGTCGTTGGGTGCGGTGGAGTCTCTTGCCGAGCTGCCGTGTCGTATGACGCATTTCGAACTGCCTCGCGAGGAGCGTCTGAAGATCGGCATCACCGATGAATTGGTGCGTCTCGCCGTTGGCATCGAGGACGCCAACGATCTGATCGAAGATCTCGGCCAGGCGTTCGATATCGCTTACGCCCGTTACATCGATCGGCATGCCGACTTCGACGTGTTCCAACAGCTGACTTCGGGGGGTGTTTGCCTGATCTAATTCTTTTCTGCCTATTTTTCTACTCCTGGGGAGCGGCGTCGGTTGTGCCACACCGGAGCCGCTTTTTTATGCTCTGGTTCCGCCTCCGCTGGCAGAGGGCTGTCGGCGTAGCCGACTGGGGTGGTTAAGCGGACCGCCCGCATTATGCCAACCGCGATATCACAGCATCCCCGTTACGATGAATACGGTTTGATAGTGCACCGCGTAAAAGTCAAGCGCGGCGGAACAAAGAAAGGACCCGATATGACCATCGACGTCTACGGTGCCACATGGTGTGGCGACTGCCGCCAGGCAAAGAACACTCTCGACAAACTGGGCGCGGCATACACTTGGCACAACATCGAGGAAGAGGAAGGTGCCGCCGACCGTGCCGTGGCGATCAGCGGCCAGATGCACATTCCGGTGGTGCGGTACGATGACGGCTCGTTCCAAGTGGAACCCTCTGCAGTGGATATCAGGAACAAGCTGCAGGAGCTGGGGCTGCTGGCTGACTAGGAATCCGTGGTCTGAGCTGCATAAGGCGTGCGTCATCGATCGGTCTTGATGGCGCACGTCTTATCTGTTTATGCGGATCAGAGAGTAGGGGGCTTACGCTTCGGTGCCCACTACTGTTCCAGTTGCCGGGCTTTGACCCCAATGCGATTTCGGTAGTCGGCAAGCATATTGGCAAGCGTAACTTCCCTCATGGAATCCGACATGGCTTTGGCCACTGGAGCATACGCATCTTTGAGAACGTCGTGGATATTCCGAGCCACGGGGCATGTGTGATTTCCTCTCTCGTGGATGCCGATCACATCATCGAGGTTCGTGGATTCCACTGCCTGATAGATATCGAGCAGAGTGATTTCCTTGGGGGGCGGGCAAGTTCGGCACCGCCGGTTCCGCGTGCCACTGTGATGAGCCCCGCGCGTTTGAGCGCTCCCAAGGCGTTACGAATGCTGACGGCGTTCGTCCCGGTGCTTTCGGAGAGCAGCGCGCTGGGCGCCGATCGTTATTTCGACTATCGCATCGAGAACTATGCTGAAGCTCTTTTTGACGCACCGGTTGACCATGTCATCGACACCTTAGGCGAAACGGCAAAGTTGTTATCCGGATGGAGTGACCGAGCGTCTTTGCGCTGATTGCTGATTTGATATGCGTTATCGCCAGATATGAAAAGAGAACCATGACTCCCTTTTGATGAGATTGTCTGAAGGTCAACGATTGGTCCGGATGCAATATGTGTCCAAGGAAGTTTCTGAAGCGTTGGTGTCGCAAATTACTAAAGGGTTCGGCATCGATGTCAACATAATCTTTGGAGATATCGACATCGTCGCGGATACCCCGATAGGGGGCATCGTGGCCATTTTCGATGGTGAACCGGTACGGATTGACGCGGCTTTGAATTATTTGAGGCAGCGTAATATTGCGGCCGAGGTGCTGAAAGAGGGCTAGGCAGCTTGGTGTGTTCCGGCATTCGGCGGATATTCTATAGCCATTGCTTATAAGCGCGCATTGACAATTGCGATACCGATGTGCCGGTGTCGCGTACCATGACTTGCTAAGTTCGGGAATAGAGTCGAGCCCGCCACAATAGAGCGGCATGAGGAAGAAGGATTAATGGGCGTTGATTTCCGAACGCAAGCCATCCACGCCGGCTACGAGCCGCTGGATAACGGCCGTGCCGCTGTGCCGCCAATCTATGCCTCGGCCGCATTCGACCTGGGTGACGCGGCGCGCGGCGATGCGCTCGCGGGCGGTGACATCGACGGCTTCGAGTACTCCCGTGTGGCCAATCCCACTGTCGATGCACTGGAAAAGCGGCTTGCCGCGCTGGAGGACGGTATCGGCGCCGTGGCTGTCGGCTCAGGCATGGCCGCAGCATACTGATTGGATGCCGCACTTTTTTATAAGAAGCCAGCATGCACACATAGTGAACAGTTGTACACATATGCGTACGATGTCTACCGCTTTGTTTTGAACGCTGATACGATGGAAATCACGAGTCGAGGCCGAGGGCGGTTTCGACGTGGGTGAAGGGAAAACATCATGGCCGTATTCTTTGCTGGTCCGCTGATTATCATCGTGCTACTCATTGTTCTGCTGTCTGCCGCACTCTTCGTCGTGCCGCAGCAGCAGGCGTACATCATCGAACGCTTCGGCAAGTTCCTTAAGGTGCAGTTCGCCGGCATCCATATCCGCATTCCGTTTGTGGACCGCATCGCCATGAAAACGAACATGCGCGTCAACCAGCTTAACGTGCAGCTGGAAACCAAGACGCTCGACAACGTGTTCGTCACCGTGGTGGCCTCCACCCAGTTCCGCGTGAACCCGAACGATGTGGCCACCGCCTACTACGAGCTGCGTGACCCGGCCGGTCAGCTGCGCTCCTACATGGAGGACGCGCTGCGTTCCGCTATCCCCGCACTGTCTTTGGACGATGCCTTTGCCCGCAAGGACGATGTGGCGTTCGACGTGCAGAAGACCGTGGGCGCCGAAATGAGCCGTTTCGGCTTCACCGTGGTCAAGACGCTGATCACCGCCATCGACCCGAGCCCACAGGTCAAGAACGCGATGGACTCCATCAATGCCGCCCAGCGTGAAAAGGAAGCCACCCGTCAGCGTGCCGAGGCCCAGCGTATCCAGATCGAGACCCAAGCCGCCGCCGATGCGGAGAAGACTCGCTTGCAGGGTGAGGGCCAGGCCAATTACCGCCGCGAGATCGCCAACGGTATCGTCGACCAGATCAAGAGTCTGCAGGCTGTGGGCATGAACATCAACGACGTGAACAACGTGGTGCTGTTCAACCAGTACCTCGACGTGATGCGCTCGCTGTCCGAATCGAACAACACCAAGACCGTGGTGCTGCCCGCCTCCACGCCCGGCGGTTATCAGGATCTCTACGAGCAGGTCACCAAGGCCATGCTCACCGCTTCCGAGACGAAGTAATCACCCCGTTTGCGAATCCCCATCCATCGATAGTGAAGCCCCTCCAAGCGAGGGACTTCACTATCGCTATGCCTGAAGGAATGCCGGAATGGCCTCGGCCGCCGCGTATCCCTTGCGATACATCATTTCCAGGCCCTCGAAGTTCTTCTTCAGGGTGTTGAGACCATACAGGTCTTCGGGTGCGAGGATCAGCACTTTGCCTTCCGCCTCGTAATGCTTGGCGAGTTCGAGTTCGTCGTTGTAGGTCTTGTAGCGCATGCGCAGCTTCTCGGCCGCGGCGGGGTGGGAGCGTTCGAGGATGCGGGCCGGAGCCAAATCCTTCTGCTGCTTGCGCACTTCGTTACGCAAGCGGGACAGAATCAGAATCACGCGATCGTAGCCGTCCTCCAGCGCCTTCTGCACCGGCACCGGATCAGCGATGCCGCCATCGAAATACGGCACGCCATCCACCACATACGGCTCGCAGGCCACCGGCACGGCGGACGAAGCCTTGATGATGTCGAAATCATCAAAACGCACGCGCGATTTGTCGAAGTACTTGGTCGAGCCGTCCTCGGCATTGCAGGCCACCACGGTGAACCCGGTCTCATTGGCCTCGAACGCCGCGAAATCCAACGGATTCTCGCCATCGTGATTGCTCAGCGTGCCGTAGATGTAGTCGAGGTTGGCAAAGTTGTGGTTCTTGAAGAAGCTTTCCGCACTCGCGTACTCCTTGCGGAAGGCGTACTTGGTGTAGAAGGTGTGGTTGCGGCCGTGCTGGCGTGCGATGAATGAGGTCATATTGGCCGCGCCGGCGGAAACGCCGTAGCACATATCCACGTCGATGCCGTCCTCCAGCATGCGGTCCATAACACCACAGCCGAAAATCGCGCGGAACCCGCCGCCGACATCAATCATCGCCGTCTTTGTCATACCAACCCCCTGTTCACTTGAATCTGGTATGAGCTTACGCGTGCTGCACGGACAACGATATGGGCAGTGTGCTGTGAATTTGTCTGGTTCTTCCTTGGCTTCCCTCAGAGAGGGGAGCCAAGAACGGCTCATACGTTCAGCAATTTGCGTGACAACTCGGCAATCCGTTCGGACGGATCGGAATTGGCGAGCTCCACGCCGCCGGTCGCGTCTTCGGGTGCCAGTTTGCCCAGGGACTCCAACACCACGCCCAGATGGCGCACGGTACCCTCATTGCCGTCGATGACAGCAGCCCGTTCGGGCAGCAGCTCGCGGAAGTAGTCGCGGTAGAACACGAAATGCGTGCAGCCCAGCACCACCGAGTCGATATGCTCCATGTCGTACTGGTCGAAGTAGCCGTGCAGCGTGCGCATCACCAGGTCATGGTCGCCGAGCCGCCCGGATTCCACGATCTCCACCAAGTCGGGGCAAGGCTCCTTGAAAATCGTGTTGTTGGAATCGAATCGATCCATCAGTTTGGCGAACTTCCGCTCACGCAAGGTCAGGGGAGTGGCCGCCACAATCACCCTCTGGGGAATATGATGCGGGTCGGAAGGCACGTCACCACGGTCGCACGCCACTTTCAGGGCCGGCTCCATGCCGATGATCGGAATATCGTAGTGTTCGCGCAAATCGTTCACCGCGGCGGAAGTGGCGGTGTTGCATGCGATGACCACGGCCTTGACGCCTTGACGCACGAACCGTTCGACAATATCGAAACTCAGGGCCCTCACTTGTTCAGGCGTCTTGATGCCGTACGGTGCGTTGGCCGAATCACCAAAATACAGCACATGCTCGGCCGGCATATCCTTGGCGATTTGGCGAGCCACGGAAATACCGCCAAGACCCGAATCGAATACGCCGATTGGAGCCGAAGAGCTCATGCCTGAATCCTCCCTATAGCCATGCCTGCAACCGTATGTTGCCGCGACCGATCACAAAGCCGATTGTTTTGCGGTGTTGTTTCGCTCCCTAGAGTACTCTGAAAGCCATGAGTCTTCCGCAACGAGTAACCAAGACACACGCAACCGGCAATGATTTCGTGGTATACCTCGACAAGTCCGGCAAATTCGAGCCTACCGCCGATGAGGTCCGATTCCTGTGCGACCGTCACTTCGGCATTGGCGGTGACGGCCTGATTCGCCTGACACGGCCTGATTTCGTGTCTGATTTAAGCGATGATCAGCTTTCGGACGTACTGGCCGGGGGCACGAAATGGTTCATGGACTATCGCAATGCGGATGGATCGTTGGCGGAGATGTGCGGCAACGGTACACGCGCCATCACCTTGTTCGCTCAGCGTGAGGGTGTGGCCGACTCCACCGAGCCGTTCCGCCTCGGCACCCGTGCCGGCGTCAAGATTCTGACGCCACGCGGCAATATGAGGCCGTACGGAGCCAACGTGTTCCAGGTCGAAATGGGGGAGTGGAAGATCGGCGAAACCGACGCCTACGAGGTCACCATCCCCGGCACTGAGGGCTCGGCGCGCGGTACGTTCGTGGATATGGGCAACCCGCATGTGGTCGCGGTGATCGAGGATGCCTTCGCGTCCCTGCCAGTGGTTGAATCACTGGATTTGGTCACCAAACCAGTGGTGGCTCCGGTCATCGAATCCGACCAGAACGTGGAATTCGTGCGGGTCGACGACATCGACCAGAACACCGGCGTGGGTGAAGCCACGATGCGCGTCAACGAACGTGGCTGCGGCGAAACCCTGTCCTGCGGCACCGGCCTGTGCGCCACAGGCATTGTGCTGCGGGCCAAGACCGGCATCAGCCACTGGGACATCACCGTACGTGGCGGTACCCTGCGCGTGGACGTCACCGACAGCGACGTAAAGCTGACCGGAGCAGCCACGCTGGTCGCCGATATCGATTTGTTGTAAAGGAATCAGGCAGCGAACAGGGCCGCGCCTTCGGTGACGATGATGAGTACCACGATCGCCACGATCCACAGTATATCGACCATGAGGTCGATGTTGAGGCGGTAATACTTATTGAGTCCGGCCGGCACCATTGCGACCTCAGCCTCACCGTCGCTATCATCAGCCGCCACAGCTTTACGTGACGGCAATCCCTGCACGGCCACGGTCGCATGGCTCAACGCCATGAACTGGATGGTGGTGGAGAACATCAGGGTCAGGCACCACGGGCACAGCGCGTGAATCACGAACAGCGACTGCGTGCTCAGCCAGTACGAGTAAGCCAAAGCGGCCAGTCCGCCCAGCCACGTGCAGGTCGCGAACCAACGCGGCACCTTCACACGCGCCAGACCGATCACCGCGATGGTAACGAACACCGATTCGGCGGCGATGCCGAAGAACGCGTTCGGATAGCTCAGCCCGCCGAATTTCACGATTTCCGCCTGCCAGGACTGGGCCACCGCCGAACAGGACACCGCCGAGTTCAGATCGCAGCCGAGCGCGGACTCCGGATGCCGAGCCAATTGCAAAGTCTCAGCGGACAGAATGAGCGAGGCCCCCAACGCCACTGCCGAGGCAATCAGCATGATGAGATATGTCCAAGTGGCACTGTGGCGCCATCCAATCAACGGTCGTGCCTCCGCCAAGCCAAGCGGCGTGGTGTTCGTGGTGCTGGATGATGTGTCGGTTGCGGTGTTACGAGTCATCATGTCCCTTTCGATAGCGCTGCGCTCCAGATTAGCCTCTGCGGTTGTCAGCTGGGTGCCGAATGTCTGGTTTCGGCCGTTGGCAGAAGGTGACGACCTGTCTGCGCCTTGCGTGGGAATGCTGAAATGAGGTTACGATGGAAGGTATGACTGGATATGTGATGCCTTTGGAACCGCCCGCCGTCGGGTGGGACATCCACTGCCATACCGCCTTCTCGGATGGCACGGAAACGCCGGCCACGTTGGCCGAACAATCCAAGGCATTGGGACTCAAGGGCGTGGCCATTTCCGATCATGACACCACCGCCGGCTGGCCGGAGGCCGAAGCCGCGGCTCATAGGGTCGGTTTGCCGTTGCTCCGCGGCACCGAGATCACCGCCACGGATGAGAACGTCTCCGTGCACATGCTCGGCTACCAGTATGATCCCACGAATCAGCACATCACGGACTTGTTCGCCAATACTCGAGCCGCACGGTTGCAACGCACGCAGCGCATGGTCGAATTGTTGTCTCGTGATTATCCGATTACCTGGCAATCCGTGCTCGCCCAAGTCAAGGAGGGTGGCAAAACCACCATTGGCCGGCCTCACATCGCTGATGCTTTGGTGAGTGCCGGCGTATATCGGACTCGTTCGGAAGCGTTTGCGGATGCGGTCAGCGCCTCATCCAAATACTATATTCCCACGCCTTCGCCGACCTCTCATGAAGTGGTGGCCGCCGTCAAGGGAGCAGGCGGTGTGATTCTGATCGCCCATGCCGGTGATGTGAGCCGTAACCGCAGACTGTTGTCCGATGACCAGATCGAGGCATTGATCAGCGAAGGACTGGACGGGCTGGAGGTATGGCACCGTGGCAATTCACCGGAGCAACGAGAACGGCTGCTCACCATCTGCCGCCGGCACCAGCTGCTGGTCACCGGTGGGTCTGACTGGCATGGCAAAGGCAAACCGAACAAACTGGGGGAGAACCTCACCGACGAGGCCACTGTCGAAGAGATCGTTCATCGCGGCGTGCTTCCGCTATATCGGTGATTCAGCAATACAAAAGCGGCCTTGAGATAATGCCCAAGGCCGCTTATGCGCGATTCATGGTCACAGCGTGCCGAAGCCGACGGCGTGCTTGGTTTCGGAGCCGATGATCGCGTAACCGAGTGCCTTGGCGGGCACGATGATGCGACGGCCCTTGTCATCGGTCAGATCGATCGTCGTGTTGTCGGCCACGGCCTGCGCGATGGCCTGGCTCACATTGTCGGCTGATTCGTCGGTGCTGAAGTTCACCGGTCGTGCCACGTTCTGAATGCCCAGTTCGATATCCATATAAGGCTCCTTGTTCTGCCGTCTTTGTGACGAACATCATGGTAAGTGGCCGTCGCCGGCCGAGGTTCTGTACTCTATTGTGCCGCGTGTCTGCGTCGTCATGTGCGGTGTTACGCGCTCGGCGTGGCGCGGAACACCGTACACGACATTATTTGGATGATGTGGACGATTCGGCCAGCGGATTGCCCTCGCTGTCATACCCGTCCAACCCGGCACGGGCATCGCGCAGAGCGCGTTCTTCCCGCTCCAACAGCGGAATCACCGTGGTTTGGGCACTCGAGGCTCCGTACTGAACGAGACTGTCCGGAGTATCGTCATTCACCGCATCGTCGGTCGGGGCGGCGGATTGAGACGCAGGGGAAGCGTCGGTTGACGTCGTGCCGCTATGCCCGTTCATACTGAGGAGCTCCTTCAGCGTGATCGTCACCGAAGAATGGGAAGCGCCATGTGAGGGCTGCGGTTTGGTCGATCCCGTACCGGTTGCGATGCCGGAGACATTCGCTTGCGGGTGATTGGCGGTCCGGTCAGCATCGGGTTCGACTTCCGGGGTAAGATCCACGTCGCCAGCGGCCACGATGTCAGCGGAACCGGTGCGATCGGGATCGGGCGTGTCGTCCGAGACCTCGGCCGCCGCGGTACCGGTGTCGGACTGCTGCGGTTGTGCGGGTGCCTGATGACGGTCGTCCTGCAACAATGTGCCGACGGTGATTGTGGAAGGCAAACCGGGCTTCGTTGACGAGGCGGCGGCCGACCCTGCGGCTGGGGCCGGTGCCGGAGTGTGCTTGATCACGCCCAACTGGTGTGCGAGTCGTTCGACCTGTGCCTTGAACTGCATGATGTGATCGTTGTCCGCACGGTTCAACGCCTGAATGAATTCGCCCACCTGTTCCATCTGCAGCCACAGGTTGGCCCTGAGCATGATGAGATCGTCAAGTCGAGAGCCCATCATGCGGCCGTATGCGGAAAGCACGGCGTTGCGATGGGATTCGTCGAGCTTGCCGAAAATCCAGGCAAGGTCTCGTGCCGGATCGTTGACCTGCATATCCTGCCAGTTGGTCACCGTGGTGATGGTGGAACCGGAGAACAGGAAGTCGCCGTCGGAAAATCCGCCGTGAACCGTGCAGGTGGAGAACGACCACAATCCCTCGGTGTCCATGATGCGCGCCCAGCTGTCGGTGATTTCTTGGGGAACATGGCCGGCGGAGCGTAAGCGGCGAATCCAGGCGGTCAGCTGCGAACGAATCTGACCGGTGGTAACTACCGGATATTTGGCATTGGCCAGAAAAGTCGAAGGCAGGCGATGAATGGCTCCGATGGCGGTGCCGACGGCCGCGCAGTCATCCAATGTCAACAGGTCGAGAGGCCGCGCCTGGCCATCACGGTGGACGGCAATCATCACGGTCGTCTCGCCTGTGGGACCGGGCTTGCGCGGGGTCAGCGGTGTGGACTCCGCCTGGGTCTGCTGCCCCACGGCCTGTGCGGTGGCCGTCTGGCCGGGTCGGGAAACGTCTCCCGGGGCGAACGCGACCACACGGTCCATATCGAAGCCGAGGCCACCAGGCTCGCGCGCGGCTGCCAGTGTCTGCGCCGCTTTCACACGGCGAATCAGACGCGTACGCCCTTCCTTGGTATTAGTGGCGTATACGTCGTACAACTTGCCTGAGGCATCTTGGATCACGGTCTGATCGATGCCTTTGGCCTCGTCGGTTGCGCTGGCCTGCACGTTCTCGCGTACGCCGGCCACCCCCAGATTCGGCAGGACGGCTGAGGCGAGTGCCGCCAACATATAATCGCTACGTTTCATCACCCTTCCACACTAATACATCCGTGGCGATTCGCACCGCAGAATGACACGCAAAACGCATGATTCTGGCGATGTTTTGTCGTGAGTCCGATTCAGCCATAGGCATGAGTCGTGCCGTGAGCGCGAATCGTGCCACAATGGACGCATGGAACAGGCGCAGGGGATTCTTGAGGGGCTCGATGAGCGGCAGCGTACCGCCGCGACTACGTTGCAAGGGCCGGTGCGCATTATCGCCGGCGCAGGTGCCGGTAAAACACGCACGGTCACGCGGCGAATCGCCTATGCCTGCGCCACCGGGGCATGGAAGCCGGAGCGGGTGCTTGCCGTCACCTTTTCGGTAAAAGCGGCGGCGGAAATGCGCGCACGATTGGGCCAGCTCGGCGTAGGGGGAGGTACTGGACGTTCCGGTTTGGGTGCGGGAACTGCCGGAGTCACGGCCGCGACCTTCCACTCAGCGGCATTGCATCAGCTCAACAGCGTCTGGGCAGACATATGCGAGGCTCCATTTCCGCATGTGATCGAAGATCAGCGTGACGTCGTCTCCCGCGCGATCATCCGCGCCACCGCACGTACCGATGCCGATCCGCTGACCGTTCGCGATGTGCTCGCCGAAATCAATTGGGCCAAAATCTCGTTGGTGGCGGTGGAAGATTATGCCCGGGCATGTGCCATCGCCCATAGGCAGCCGCCCGCCGGACTCGACACCGCTCGGTTCGCCGACGTCTACAGCGCCTACGAGCAGGAAAAGACCTCGCGTGGCGAAATCGATTTTGACGATATTCTGCTGCTCGTATGCCATATCATGGATGGTTTTCCCGAAGCCGCCGCCCAAATTCGTTCCACCATCGGCTGGCTCACCGTCGACGAGTATCAGGACGTCTCGCCCCTGCAACACAGGCTGCTGACCCTGTGGCTGGGCGGGGGAGGACCTGACGGCAAGAGCGCAATGAACCGCAACGTATGCGTCGTGGGCGATCCGGCCCAGACCATCTACTCGTTTGCCGGTGCCTCCAGCTGGGATCTGCTGCGTTTCGCCGATGAATTCGGGCCGCTCGCCGCCGATGTCAATCTCAACACCGACTATCGTTCGACGCCGGAAGTCGTGAACCTCGCCAACCGGGTGCTTGCGGCCGCGCCGAACCGTGAGGATTACCTGAAACTGGTTTCCGCCCGTGAATCCGGCCCGCGCGTTACCCGAACCGCTTATGAGAGCGATATGGAAGAGGCACAGGGCGTGGCGGCACGCATAGCCCGGTTGGTTGCCAACGGGGCCAAGCCGTCCGATTGCGCGATCCTCACCCGCATCAACGCCCAACAGCCGGTATTCGGTGCCGCCTTGCGCGCTGCGAGACTGAAATATCGCGTCCGCAAGGATTCGGGATGGCAATCATCCGCGCTCGCCGACGATGCCGCGTCCAAACGCGCACTATTGGAGGCGATGGGTTTGGACGCCACCGGACTTGCCGCAAACGACGATCTCGGGGTTACGATTTCCACGATCCACGCATCCAAGGGTCTGGAATTCAAGCACGTGTTTCTGATCGGCTGTTCGGAAGGGCTCTTGCCGTATGGTTCGCCGGAAACGGGGGATGCGCTGGAAGAGGAACGCCGGCTTATGTATGTGGGCATCACCCGAGCTGAGGATTCGCTGCATTTGTCGTATGCACGGACCAAGGATGGTTATGGAGTGCAGCGCAGACGCCCATCACGATTTTTGTGACGGGCGTCTGTAATGCATACTGAATGCTCCTGAACGTCGTTCAGGAGCGGGAATTGGCTGAAGGCCGGTTGACTATGCCTGCGTATCCTCCGAGTTGCCGTTTTCACCGTCTTCGCCATCTTCGCCGAGCAGCTTGGACAGTTCGGCATCCCAATCGATATCGCCGGTCTTGCCATCTGCGGCAGGGTGAGAAGCGGAACCGTTGGCATCGGAAGAAGAACCTGAAGGGGCGTCGGATGACGGAGACGCGCCATCTGCGGGCTTGTCGCCAGGCAGCGAAGGCAGCAGATCGGGATGCGACCACTTGGCGTCACGGCCTTCAGGGCCTTCGGCGGCGGTGATCATCTCCCATAGCCCGGTGGCCTCGCGCATGCGCTTGGGACGCAGCTGCAAACCGAGCAGACTTTCGAACGTACGCTCGGCGGGGCCACCCATCGCGCGCTCGCGGCGCATCATCTCACGCAACTGTTCGATATGAGGCAGATGGGCCATACCGGCGCGCCACACCACGCAATCCACCCAGCCCTCGACCATAGCCAGCAGCGATTCCAGCGAAGCCAGCGCCTCGCGCTGTTCGGGAGTGTCGGGGATGCCGACCTTGGTGAGATTCACCGCGCCGGAAATCGACTCCGGATCCATTGACGTGGCGTCACGCAGCTGTTCCTCCATCGCATCCAGATCAATGGAGATGCCGCGTGCGTACTTGCCGATGAGCGCCTCGAAACGCGGCATCAGCCACGGTACCGAGGCATACAGGCGGGCGTGAGCCATTTCCTGCAGGGCCAGGAAGGAAAGCACTTCAGATTCGGGGATTTTCTCGGTGGTCTCGAATCCGGAGAGCGCAGCCTCGAACGCGGCGGCGTCGGCGGCATCGGCGGAAGCATCAGAGCCGGAGACTTGGGCGGTACCGTCAGTTGCCGGAGTATCGCTGTTGCCGGCCGAAGTGAAGCCAATGGGATTGGCAGAAGCGTCGGTGGATGTGGAGAACGGATTGACCGAGTCGGTTGAAGTGCCGGCCGTGTCGGCCTCGGCCGCAGAAGCCTCACCGTTCAGCATCTTCGCGTATTCGGTGGCGTTCTGGGCAATCAGTCCACCAGCCGGGTTCTTCAGCAACGCGATGCCCTGATCGAAGCTGCCATGCACTTCATGGCTCAGATTGCCGGCCGCATGCCCCAACTGCATGGCAAAGGACGTGTTGCCCAGCAGCTTCATCAGTTGGGCTGGGTCTTTCATACCGTCGGGAATCGGAATCGGCACCGGTCCGGCGAACATGCCGGCAATCTCGCCATCGCCGAACGCGCCGCCAAGACGCTCCGAAATCACCGAAGCCAAAGCGTCGTTCATCGACTCGGCCACAGGAGCTGCGAACTTCGCCCACTGGTCGATGGTGCCCTCCACCCAGCCGGCGCGGGTCAGCACATCCGGATCGCCGGGTGCGGGATTGAACTCGCAGGCGGTATCCAGCCACAGGTTCGCCTCACTCATCGCGCGGCGAGCCGCCTCGCCATCCACGGCGGACACGCTGGATGCAGAACCGGAGGCGTTGGCCTGCTGCAAGGCAATCGACTTGGCGAGCTTGACGTTGATCGGCCCTTCCTCGACAGTGCGCTGCATATCACCCATCGTGTTGAGTCCGCCGGCGCTGAACGCGGCCATCATCTGCTGGACTTCAGATGGATTGGGCAGTCGGCTGGGGTCCTGACTCATCAGCTGTTCACGGATCTCCTCAGGCAACTGGCTGATCTGCTGCCAGGCCATCTCACCCTGAATGGGGCCGAAGCATTTGATCAGCCACTCGTGAATCGCGTTGTCGTCCATGCGTATCCTTCTTTGCCGCGGTGTGTTACCCCAAGTGTAGGGTCTGCCCGGGCCTGTTCGCTTGTGGCCGAGCATTATTTTCGGTTTATGTTCGTTTTCGGCCGATTTCGGCCCTCCGCTTACACTGTAGGGTATGTTTGCACGCCACAGGAATCAGGAACCAGACCTCGTCCAGGAGCAGGAGAGCCCGACTGCGGATTCGGAAGCGGGAGATGAGCACATGCCATCGTTCGAAGTGAAGCATGATTCGCGCCTATCTCGTGGAATCAGCCGTGCTCGGGCCTATGCGGCCGCTCGTTCGAAACGCCATTTCGTCGGTGCATTCGCCGTGTTGCTTGGTGTGGTGATTCTGCTGCTGCCCAGCCCGTACGTCATCGAGATGCCCGGACCCACCCAGGATGTGCTGGGCAAAGTTGAGGATGGTGCGGTTATCGACATCACTGGTACCGGCGTGACGACGTATAAGGATTCCGGCAAGCTGCTGCTGACCACGGTGAACGCGTCCGGCGTGCCCGGGTACCCGATCATCAACGCGCAGGCCGTCTGGGGTTGGTCCAATCCGCAGGTGGAGGTCATGCCGCGTGAGGCCACGGTACCGGTGGGCCAGAGTGCGGACCAGTATCAGAAGAAAGTCGAACAAGACATGGCCGGTTCCCAGGATTCGGCCAGTGCCGTCGGTCTGGCGTATGCCAAAGCCCATGCGGACGAACTGGGCATTGACGCCAGTGCATTGCAACACGCCAAGGTGACGATGCACGTGGACAGCATCGGCGGGCCGTCCGCAGGCATGATGTACACGCTCGGTCTCATCGACAAACTCACCCCCGCCAACGAGAGCGGCGGCAAGACCATCGCCGGCACCGGCACCATAGACAAGGACGGCAAAGTCGGCAGAATCGGCGGCATAGAGCTGAAGATGCTTGGCGCCAAGCGCGATGGCGCCACATGGTTCCTGGCCCCCGCGTCGAATTGTTTGGATGTGGCAGGCCGCGTGCCGGATGGTCTGCGCGACGTCAAGGTCGCCACGCTGGACGAGGCGTATCAGGCGTTGGTGGCCATCGGCAAGGGGCAGGCCGACGATTTGCCTCATTGCGAGGCATGACACGCGCGGCCAGTCGTTGTTTCTGGTGAGACGACTCGCATGGGTCTGCCCACAATGCGGCGATTTTCGGCCGCGTTAACGCATTTGTTCGCGAAGACTTGCTAATGTGTCCCCTGTGAATCAAACGGCATCACAGAACGCTGAAGAATTTGGTTTCGAGCCCGGCGATATCGTCCAGGAGTGGCTCTGGGACGACGACGTGGACGATTCCATTCGTGCCCAGATTGAAGAGCTCACGGGCGAGGATCTCGTGGACGAGGACTACGACTCCGCTGTGGACGGCGTCATCGTATGGTGGCGCGACGGCGATGATGAGGACGAATTGTCCGATACGATCGTTGACGCCTACGCGGTACTGGGCAATGACGGCCCGCTGTGGATACTGACTCCCAAGCCCGGCCGCCCGGGTGCCGCCAGCTCGTCCACCGTGCAGTCCGCTGCACAGACCGCCGGTATGAACGCCGCCACCCCGCTGACCGTCAGCTCGGACTGGAACGGCATCCGCCTGCGCGCATTCGGCAAGGGCCGCTGATAAGCCTCAATCAATACGCTTGACTTTAAGCGTGTTGACCGGCGTCGTGTGCTGCGTAGTGCTGCTGGGCGTGACTGAATGTCATTGCGATTGAGCGCTACGGCACGCGTATGCGACACCACGTGTCGCGCAGTGCTGGCCATACGCTATTGTTGTCATTTGCGGGCAATTAGCTCAGTTGGTTAGAGCGCCACCTTTACACGGTGGATGTCGGGGGTTCGAGTCCCTCATTGCCCACTTTCATTTTTCATCGCTTCATGGAATCCCCTCATTCCACGGATATAGGCTGTGACGATATTCCCTGACAGTCTTCGGCAAGGGTTCTGAAATCTCAATGAGATGCGTGCAGAAGGAAACCGGCAGTACTGCTACAAAATCGTGAATTTCGGTCTTCTTGGTCAGATGCGTCTCAATAGTCACGTAAAGTTGTGGCAGAGTGTTTATATCCAGCAGGAGGTCGAATAGCCGATGGCGCAGGAACTTCGTGAAGGGGACGGCAAGTCGGGCATCGCACGTGCGGGCAAGCGCAAGTGGGGGTATGACCCCGCTCAGGTGGACGCTTTCCTGGAGCGCGCCCATGCTTTGTATGACAGCGAGGGCATGAATCTCACCCAGCATGACATTCAGAACGTGTCCTTTGATTTGCGCAAGAACGGCTATGTGATCGCACAGGTTGACGCCGCGCTTGGACGTCTGGAACGTGCCGTGGTCGATAAGCAGACCACATGGGAGATCGCACAGCACGGGCGTGTGACGTGGAAGGCGAAGACCGAGAAGCTGTATCACGAAGTCCAGAACCATGCGGAGCGTAACGAGCGCGAACGCTTCAAGTCCGGAGCGCCCAAGCAGCCTTCGTACGATAAGAAGCAGGTGGATCGTCTGGTCGACCAGATTGTGGACAAGGCGGCGGCCGCATTGGGCGTTGACGGCGTTACCGAAGACGATGTACGGTCTTTGGCCGATCTCAATGCGAATACGGTCAACAATGTGATCTTCACCCAGCGCAAGGGCAAGAAAGGCTATGACGAGCGACAGGTCGATTACTTCCTGAACGCCTGCGTACAGTTGCTGAGTCGCTTGGAATCCTATGCCCGTGTGGCCGATTTCGTGTCCGGCGAGCCTGCGGCTCCTGCCCAGACCGCCACGAACGTGACCGTTCAAGCGAACGGCGTCTCACCGTTGTTCGCTTCCGGAACGCAGCGCCCGGCAACTGACGAACGTTTTGCTCCGGCTGCCGTTGCTCATGACGAATCATTCGATGCCCTGCATCAGGCCGAGCAGAGCTTGTTCACTGCTCCGGCTCCGGTTGCTCCCGCAGCGCCGGCCGCGGCGGCACCGATCGCCTATGCGTCGGCTCCTGCATCGTTCGATGCTTCCACAAGCACCAATAGCACCAATGCGGAACAGCCGGTTTCCTTTGCTCCCGCAGCATACCCGGTGCATGCGTCCAACGAGTCTGCGGCGAAGCCCGTCTCCGAGACGCCTTCCGTGGCTCCTACCGCAGTTGCTGCGGCTGAGCCTCCCGTCAGTGCCCCGTCCGCGCCGGTTTCCGGTGTGACCGCTGGCAGCGTCCCCTCGTTTGCTCCGGCACAGGCAGCTCACGAACCCGCAGCTCCGTCATCGACCCCGTCGGTGTTCGCGGAACAGCCCGTGGATATGGTGCAGAACGATTCCTCTTTGGCCGCTCTCGCCCACATGGCTGCGGTTTCTCAGGAACTTCCGGCAGTGGATGCACCGTCCTTCGCTCCTAAGATGCCCAGCCTTGATGCACCGAATGCGCTGAAATTGAATGAGGTACCGGGTTCGGTTTCATCCCCGGCACCCTCCGCCCCGGCAGTACAGCCTGTGAATAGCACTGCTGACGAGGCTGCGTCCGCTGCTATGCCGGTCTCCTTTGCTCCCATCAGCAAGCCGGATCGTAACACGAACTCCATTCCGGTTCGCGTATCCGATAGTCAGCCTGCAGACAGCACGATCTCCCGTCCGGCTGCGGAATCATCTGAATACGTTGCCGCCTCCCATGACACGGAAGCAGCTCAGCCGTCACAGGATAAGCACGATTCCAGCGATTCGTTCCCGCTGCTGTTCCCGCTTGGTGGTAACTTCGATTCGGATATCCCCGACCTGTCGTTCCCCACACTGAACAATGACGATACGAAGAAGGAACAGTGAGCATAGCCTCCAACTCCACTGTCATCATTCTCGGATCCACCGGATCCATCGGCACCCAAGGACTTGACGTCATCTCGCGTCATCCTGAACGATTTACCGTCACCGGTCTGGCGGCGGGCGGAGCACATATCGAGCTGCTGGCGCAACAGGCCGCACAGTTCCATGTGTCCGAAGTCGCGGTGTTTGATGAGACCAAGGTTCCAGCGCTGCAAGCAGCTCTCGCACAGGCCGGCGCACAAGGTGTCCGCGTGACCGGCGGTCCGGATTCGGTCATCGCCATGGCCGGCTCCGGTGCGAATGTCGTATTGAACGGCATCACCGGCTCCATCGGACTCGAACCGTCGATCGCGGCGCTCAAGGCCGGTTCCCAGCTGGCATTGGCCAACAAGGAGTCTGTAGTCGCGGGCGGGCATCTGCTGTTCAGCGCGCAAGTGCGCGAGAACCAAATCAACCCGGTCGATTCCGAGCATTCCGCCATCTGGCAATCCCTGCGCTCCGGAACCCACGCCGAAGTCGCCAAGCTTGTGGTCACCGCCTCCGGCGGACCGTTCCGCGGCTGGAAACGTGCCGACATGGAGAACATCACTCCCGAGCAGGCGCTGCATCATCCGACGTGGAACATGGGGCCGGTTGTCACCATCAACTCCTCCACACTGATGAACAAGGGCCTCGAAGTCATCGAGGCGTCCCGCTTGTTCAACGTGCCGCCTGAACGCATCGACGTGACCGTGCACCCGCAGTCCATCGTCCATTCCATGGTCGAATTTGTGGATGGCGCCACGATTTGCCAAGCTTCGCCCCCAGACATGCGTCTGCCCATCGCGCTGGGCCTGTCCGCGCCGGACCGCATGACCAATGTGGCCGCCGCGTGCGACTGGACGCAAGCCGCAACTTGGACCTTTGAACCGTTGGACGATGAGGCGTTCCCTGCCGTGCAACTGGCCCGCCACTGCCTGGCCGCCTCCGAGAAGCATACGGCGGTGCTCAATGCAGCCAATGAACAGGCCGTGCATGCCTTCCTCGAGCATCGTCTGCCATACCTCGGCATCGTGGACACGGTCAAAGCCGTGCTGGACCAGATGGACGCCGAGCTTCGTGGTAACCCGCTGTTCACGGACGTGGAGGAAATGAACCAGCTTGAGCTTGAAGCCCGCCGACGCGCCGACGACCTGATAAACAAGCAATGATGAATACCTTGAATACGGAAAATCCCATCGAAAAGCCGTTCCGCAAAACCGGTGATCCGGTCGACCTGACCAGCGAATCGCCCTTGCACCCGCGCCGCAAGTCCCGCCGCATCATGGTGGGCCCGGTGCCGGTGGGCGGGGGCGCGCCCATCTCCGTGCAGTCGATGACCAACACGCTCACGGCCAACGTACCTGCCACGTTGCAGCAGATCGCCGAACTGACCGCCGCCGGCTGCGACATCGTGCGCGTGGCCGTGCCGAGTCAGGACGATGCCGACGCACTGCCGGAAATCTGCCGCAAATCGCCGATTCCGGTCATCGCCGATATCCACTTCCAGTCCAAATACGTGTTCCAGGCCATCGACGCCGGCTGCGCGGCCGTGCGCGTGAACCCCGGCAACATCCGTAAGTTCGACGAAGTCGGCCCGGACATCTGCAAGGCCGCCACCGACGCGGGCATCTCGCTGCGTATCGGTGTGAACGCCGGCTCGCTGGACAAGGAACTCTACGCCAAATACGGTGGCCCGACTCCGGAAGCATTGGTGGCCTCTGCCTTGAAGGAAGCGCACATGTTCGAGGACGTCGGCTTCCACGATTTCAAGATCTCCGTCAAACACCATGACGTCATCACCATGGTCGAAACGTACCGACTGCTCGCTTCCAAGGGCGATTGGCCGCTGCACCTCGGCGTCACCGAGGCCGGCCCTGCTTGGCAAGGCACCATCAAATCCTGCCTGGCGTTCGGTGCGCTCTTGGCCGAGGGCATTGGCGACACGATTCGCGTGTCTCTCTCCGCGCCGCCGGCCGAAGAGGTCAAGGTGGGTTGCAAACTCTTGGAATACATGGGATTGCGCCCCCGCAAGTTCGACATCATCTCCTGCCCGAGCTGCGGCCGCGCCCAAGTGGATGTGATCCAGCTCGCCTCCGCCGTCACCGAAGGCCTGAAGGACGTGACCGCGCCGATCCGAGTGGCCGTCATGGGTTGCATCGTCAACGGTCCGGGCGAGGCACGCGAAGCCGACCTCGGCGTGGCCTCCGGCAATGGCAAGGGCCAGATCTTCATCAAGGGCAAGGTCATCAAGACCGTGCCCGAAGACCAGATCGTCGACACGCTGCTCACCATAGCGAACGATATCGCCGCCCAAATGGAGGCCGACGGTCAAGTCCCCGTCAATTCCACCGGCCCGGTCGTGGTCCCAATCCAGCACCCCGGTCACTGATTCGGCCGAATAGGCCCTCGGCATAAATATCGCGGTCAGATTACAATAGCGCACGTGCCGCAAGAAGAAGAGCATCGCCTGACTGTTCGATCCAAGCCGTGGACCAGCACCCACCGGCTGATGGTCAGCCTGCCCATCTTCATTATCCTGATTGGCGTGCTGGTCTCCATTTCCAATCTGACCACGGTGCCTTGGAACATCGAACCCACCGGCCAGTCGATGGCCACGCTCACCGACGATACCGAAGTCACCTTCGATAACCCGTCCGGAGAAACGCTGCCGGCAAAAGGCACGTATGAGGTCACCGAGCGATACATCACGCTGAACATGACCGGCGACGGCAATCTGACCAAGGAGTCCGGTGCTCGGGGCAAGGCCAATGCGGACGGCGTCCAAGCCATCAAGGTATTGATTCGGGAACCTCAGAACGCATCAGGCAAGCGCCCCGGCGTGGTGTTCATGCACGGTGCCGGATACGGCACCTGTGACAACTCCTTTGGCGACGTGGCCTCCGGTATGGCTTCGGCCGGCTTTGTGACCGCAGTGCTCGACAAACCCGTCTGGAACACCACCGACATCAACCGCGATTATCCGGCCTCAGCCAAGGCTTATGATCAGGTCATCGAATACCTGCGAGACCAAAGCGATGTAGACGAGGCCAAGGTCGGCATCTATGCCACCTCCGAATCGACATGGATCTCCTCGTATCTGCTCGAGGACGATCCGGACATCGCCTTCCAGATTCTTCTGAGCCCGATGGTGTTCAGCCCACGCCAATCACTGGGATTTTTCGTCACCCAAGACTTCACCCTTGTTGGCGCGAACGAAGGCTATCAATCCATCGTCCAACGTGTGTTCAGCGCGGACACCGGCCTGTTCGGACTGAACAATTTCGACCTCGCCACACTCAAACCCGCCGCCTACGCCGTACCCACCTATGTGGCTTACGGTTCGAAAGACGTGATGACGACGCAGGTCGACGGCGTGCGTGCGATTCTCTACAACGCCCACAAAGCCGATAACTGGAATGTGACCGTGCGCAGCTACCCGGTCGCCAACCATGTGCTGCGTTTGGGAGATGAGTCCGAAGCGGGCACCCCGTTTGCGGACGCCTATGTGGACGATCTCATCGACTGGGCCGTCGGCACTTCCGCCGGACTCACGCAGACCAGCGAAAAGGTGGCCGGCACCAATCTGTACCAATCAATCGGTCTGCCGGGCGCTTTGAAGGCAAGACGCGTCGGCACCATATATGGTGTGATTCTGCACGTCACGGTGGTACTGCTGCTGCTCGCATCCATCGTGCTGGCACTGGTGGCGCTGGGTCGCAAAATCGCGGCGGATGCCCGATGGCGGCGAGAGAAGCGCGAGGCCAAACGTGCGGGCATGCTGATACCGGAACGGCCTGTGGTACTCGGTTTCGCACATGGTTTCGGCAATGCGCTGCTGACTTTGACCCTCACCACTCTTGCCACATTGCTCATCTTCTTCGCCGGACTCGGGCAGGTGATCATGGGCGTGGTCAAACTTGCATGGGGTGGCGCACCTACCGAGACGCCGGGTGTCATGTATTGGAGCTGGCCGGTCATCCAAGTGGTGTCCGTGCTGGTGCTATGGGCTTGGTCCCGCGTCTTTATGCATCTGATAGAAGTCGCTTCCGTCCGCGGCCTGATTCAGATACCCCCTCGTCGCGAATCCGTTCGAGACATCGTCACCGGTGCTGACCCGGTACTGGCCTCCACCCGTCTGGGCCGAATCCTGTTCTGGCTGGTGGCCTTCACCATGCTGTACATACTGTTGGTGTTCGCCTTCTGGGGTCTGTTTATTTACTGACTACTTCATTGAGTAGAGTCTGCCAGGCGTCGTGGGAAAGGAGATGAGATGTCGCTGTACCGAGACGAAGGTGTGGTGTTGCGCACCTCCAAACTGGGCGAGG
This sequence comes from Bifidobacterium sp. RTP21102st3_E2_RTP21102_210122, assembly GCF_040916945.1. Taxonomy (NCBI): domain Bacteria; kingdom Bacillati; phylum Actinomycetota; class Actinomycetes; order Bifidobacteriales; family Bifidobacteriaceae; genus Bifidobacterium; species Bifidobacterium sp. RTP21102st3_E2_RTP21102_210122. The sequence goes on from NZ_JBCPAN010000001.1 coordinate 424,552, forward strand.
CTGATCGTATCATCACCATCCTGACGCGTGGGCATGGCAAGATTCGGGCGGTCGCCAAAGGCGTACGTCGCACCAAATCACGCTTTGGTGCCAGGCTCGAGCCGTTCATGCGAGTCGATGTGCTTATCGCTGAAGGCCGCTCGCTTGACGTGGTCTCCCAAGCTGAAGCGGTCGCCGCTTATGGTGCTCCGATCGCGGCGGATTATGCGGCGTATGAGGCCGCCAACGTCATCGTTGAGACTATCGATAAAATCGCCAGCACCGAACATGAGCAGCTGCCGAACCAATATCGGCTGCTCATCGGCGCGTTGAACGCGCTCGCCAAACAATCCCACGCCCCGCAAGCCATAGGCGACTCCTATGTGATGCGCGCCTTGGCCTTGGCCGGTTGGACGCCACGATTGGGCACTTGCGTGGTATGCGGCAAGGCGGAGCCGGCGTACCTGTCCATCGCGTCCGGCGGTGTGATGTGCGAAGCCGACCACACTACCGATGCGCGCCGTATCGCACCGTTCGTGTTAAACCAGTTCGATGCACTGATTCGTGGCGATTGGTCGGTGCTTGATGCCGCGCCTGTGGAGCGGGTTGTGCAGGAGTTGGTTGAAGATTGGGGGGAGTATTACCTCGAACGCCCGATTCGTTCGCTGCGCTTGATAGATTCATGAGTATGGCTTTTGAGAACGTTGATTACACGTCGTTGGACATTCCCGCAGCTCCGTTCAGCGACCCCGCTCGTATTCCCGACTTCCCCAAGAACAAGGTACCCCGCCATATCGGTGTGATTATGGACGGTAATGGTCGTTGGGCCAAGCAGCGCGGCATGGTCCGCACCAATGGTCATCAGGCCGCCGAACCGGTGGTGTTCGACACTATCGCCGGTGCCATCGAAGCCGGTGTACGGTATTTGAGCCTGTACACGTTCTCCACTGAAAACTGGAAGCGCTCGCCACAGGAAGTGCGCTTCCTCATGGGTTTCTCGCGTGAAATCATCCACCGTCGTGTGGAACAGATGGACGAGTGGGGTGTGCGCGTGCGCTGGTCCGGCCGTCGCCCCAAGCTGTGGAAGTCGGTGATCGACGAGCTTGAAGCCGCCGAGGAGCGCACCAAGAACAACAAGGTCATCGATGTGGTGTTCTGCATCAACTATGGTGGCCGTGCTGAAATCGCCGACGCCTGCGCCGCCATCGCTCGCGAAGTGCGCGATGGCAAGATTTCCGGCGACCGTGTGACTGAAAAGATGATTGCCGACCATCTGTACAATCCGGACATTCCCGATTGCGACTTGGTGATCCGTACTTCCGGCGAACAGCGCACCTCCAACTTCCTGCCGTGGGAGGCCGCCTACGCCGAGCTCGACTTCGTGCCCGAACTCTTCCCGGACTGCGGCCGTGACGTGCTATGGCGCTCCATCGACCATTACATCCACCGCGATCGCCGATTTGGCGGCGTGAAATAAAGAACAGTCCGGTGGACTGTTCGTTCACGCCGCCTGGCCGAGGCCGATAGGACATGACCAGGTAATGATGAGTCCGGCGAAGCCGGTCCTTGATTGCTGGGGGTGTGAAATAGTCCTTGTTAGGCCCCCTCTGACGGGCTGAGCCGTAAAGCAAACGCCCGGTGGACTGTTTGTAGGCGAAGGCGAGACGAGAGTCGAGCCAGAAGAATGCGAGCGGCAGCTTGTCCGTAATTGCGGTCGAGCTGCCCGTGTAGCGGACTGAGGGGAGTTACCGGCACACCTCAGCCATCCTCTCTACAAACTCATCCAAAAAACGTCCCGAATCCACACCAAGTGCCACATGCACATGCGGCATGGAATGATTCACCAGCCCAACCGGGTCTCCGGTGGTCCGGCCTCGTACTCCATTGAAATCACCGGTATTGGTCTCCGCGCGCAACGCAAGATCAAAACAATCGACCAGTGAAGAATCAAGTGCAACCGCCGCCGCCAACGGATCATGCAACGGCATGCCGCCAGAGAACAGTGCGGGGTCGGCTTCCAAATTTGCCTTGATGGAAAAGTCCGCGAGATCAGCCAAGAACCGCCCGCGCTTGGTCCCCGTCGCACGCCACCGGTCGGCCGCCGATTGCGGTAGCAAACACTGGTGAGTCACATCAAGTCCCACCATTGTGATGTCTGCGCCGGAATGAAATACACGATTCGCGGCCTCAGGGTCTTGGATGATATTCGTCTCAGCTACCGCATCCCAACAATTACCGGGTTGGGTAAGCGTACCGCCCATCATCACCAGCCTGAGTTTCGATGCAATATCCGGTGCTCGAGTAATAGCCGCATCCACATCCGTCAACGGCCCGGTAGCCAGCACGGTAACGTCTCGGCCAAACTCGCGAACCTGCTCAATCAGATACTCAATCCCATCCGCAGCATCAACGGAGCACCTCCTTTTGCCCCCGCTGGCGAGAGCTGTCGGCATAGCCGACTGGGGATGGTCCACCGACTGAGAGCGGTTCACACGAGAACAAGCACCCAACGCCGGATGAGCATGAACATCCCCCGCCAAATACCCGCCAACAGAAACAACCTCATCGGGCACATCCACAGACATATCATCACCAGGCACACAAGCTCCATCAGCCAGAGCCCCGGACCCTGCCAGCCGAGTATTCCCCAGTCCATCATCCCCGTGGAACTGGGCACACCCTGCATCAGGAATAAACGCATCAGCCCAAGAAGGATGCTCAGACCCTAAAAACACTGGAATATCCGCCCGACCAAACAAATCAAGCACCGCGCAAGTATTGGCATAAGCCGTGTTCGCATCCACATTGCCATAACTGGCAATCACGCCACCCAACTCGCACTCATCCGTCGACCCCAACAAATACGCCAACGCCAACGCATCATCAACACCCGTATCTATGCTGGCAATAATGCGGTCAGGACATTGGACCATAGAATCGTCTCCTTGTTAGCGTAATCCGCTATGAATAACCTTATCGGCCGATACGCAAAAATGCGTCCTTTCCTCATGGGAAGGACGCATTTTTGCGTAGATTCAAACTCGGAATATCGGAAATTACTTGCCGATGAATTCGTCGGTGGCAAGGTCCTTGGCCTGCGGGGCCTCATGAATTATCTTGTCATGACTGTCGGTGTATGCGTCTTCTTCAGCCAGGAAGTCGAAGTATTCCTGAGCGCCCTTGAAGTCGTTGGTGCCGAGCACGAAAGAGCCGTCCTTGATCTTGGCCGGATCGCCCCAGTACTGGCCGTCGACGATAACCTGCATGCTCTTCTTGACGAATTCGGGCTTGAGGTTGGCGTCAGGGGCTTCGTCCACGAGAATCTGCGCGGCGTCATCCGGGTTGGCGTACGCGTACTCGTAACCCTTTTGAGTGGCCTGAGTGAACTTCTTGACCAGGTCGGGATTGTTCTTGATGGTCTTGTCATTGGTGATGATGCCGATGGTGTCGGCGTTGCCGGGCACGCCATAGTCAGGCTCGGTGAAGCAGTTGAGCTTCGGGCCGTACATGTCGGCTTGCACGCCTTCCCACGTGGCGTAGAAGCCGCCGAAATCGGCCTTGCCGGATTCCATGGTCTGGAAGGTGGAGGTGCCGACGGTCACCTTGTCGAATTCGCCCTTGCCGCCATCGGTTTGGATCATGCGGCGCACCACGGCATCGGACTCGTTGGAGCCGAAGGTGGCGAAGGTCTTGCCATCCAAATCCTTAGGGGACTTGATGGCGGTGTTGGACGCCAGTGCGCACCAAATGGCGCTCGGCTTCTGCTGCACCTGCAGCACCTGCTTGATGTGAGCGCCCTTCAGCGTGTAGACGCCCACGTTGGTCAGGTTGGACAGGGCGAAGTCGGCCACACCGTTGTTCACGGCCTGTTCGGCACCGGCCTGGGCCACGGCCACGATATCCACGTCAAGGCCGGCGTCCTTGAAGTAGCCCTTGTTCTTGGCCACGTACACGCCGATGTGGTTGGTATCGGGTGCCCAGGAAAGCATGAAAGTGACCTTCTTGAGGTCGGAGGTGTTGGAGTTGGAGGAGTCGGCGGTGTTGGTCTGGCCACATGCGGCGAAACCGAAAGTCATGGCAAGGGCGCCCACGAGGGCAGCGGCCTTGGATACAAGGCTTTTCTTCATAATGATGGTTCCCTAATTCGTTGTCTCTCTATCGTTCTCTGGGATTGCTTCGAACGGAAGTCGGCAGAAAACGATATGGAGGGCCTTGATTTCCGTTCGACCAGCGCCCCCGACATTCCCTATGAAAGCTCGGGAAAGCCGGTTTGCCACACGCTGGTAAAGCTGTTCCATTATAGAGACAGGGTTGGAGACCTCATGAGAAGCCGCCTCGTTCAGTCGGTCCTGGCTGCCGGCTCGTGCCTTTGACGGTAAAAAAGAACTACTGGTCCGCGTCGGGGTCTTCGTCGTCGCCGGCCGGGCCGAGCAGGATGCGCTCGCTGGCGTTTACCGCCAGCATCAGTACGCATGTCATCAGGATAATGACGATGGTGGCGGAGAAGATCAGCGGCGTGCGGAATGAATTGTAGGCAGCCTGCAGCCAGATGCCAAGGCCCTTGCGTGCGCCAAGGTATTCAGCGGTGGATGCCGTGGCGAAGATGTATGCGGCAGATACTCGGATACCGCCATAGATCTGACGTGCGGCAACGCGCAGCTTCACGTGCCAGAGCGTCCAGACCGGGGTCGCGCCGCAGGTCAATGCGACGTCGGAATAGAACTGGGGCACTGCTTCTAGTCCGCGCACAGTCTGCACGGCGATGGGGAAGAGGCCGAATACCGCCACGATTACGATTTTGCCGGAAATCTCAAAACCGAACCAAATCAGGAACAACGGGGCGATGGAAATCAGCGGCATGGTTTGTGCGGCGGCAAGCAGCGGATAGAACGCCGCGTTGAACGTGTGCGAGCAGTACAGTGCAATGCCGATCATAATGCCGAAGAACACGGCAAACAGGAAGCCGACCACGCCCTCATAGCCGGTGATTGCCGCGGCCGGGCCGAGCGTGTTCCATGTTTCGATGGTGGCGGCGAAAATCTCGCTTGGCGCGGAGATCATCGTGGGGGAGACATGTCCTAGATCCACCCACGTTTCCCAGACTGCCAGCAATACGATGACGGCGATGACGGTGGGCATGCGGCGCTTGAGGCGCTTGGCGATGGACATGGGATGTCACCTTGCTTTCCGCGCCAGTCCGGTTTGTTGGTGGCGCTTGCGGCCGGGGCGTGGAACAGTAAGGTGAGGAGCCTGCGCGCCTGCCGGTCGTGTGATGGATCGTGTTATATGCCGTCCATCAGTATAGGCGAAGGCGAACGACAGGGCGCACAAAAAACCTCCCTCGTCAGAGGGAGGTGAAAGAGCTACTCCAGTCCGATGGACTTCATGTGGTGGAGCTTCAGGGAATCCACCTTGAGACTACCGGACTCGGCGACGAGCTTGATGGCGCGCGGGCCTTCGGAGGCGTAGGAGTAGGAGCTCAGCACTTGGTGGCCACCGTTGACGTAGACCTCCACGGAGCCGCGATCCACGAACACGCGCAGGTCCAGCTTGCCGGAGGCCAGTTCGGCGTCGGTCAGTGGGGCGGCGCGGTAGCCGCGATCGCCGTTGGCCATGGCCTGACGATCCACCACCACGCGGCCGATCTGGTCGTCATAAGCCACGTAGGTGTAGGCACCGTCCTCAGTGGCGTGAATCTTCAGACCCGCACGCTCGGCAGTGGAGGCAGCCAAGTCGATGGTCATTTCGATTTCCACGGCCTCGGCGTCATCGGCGATGATCTGCTCGCCATCCATGTCGAGTGTGACCGAACCATGGTCGAGGGTATCCTCGCGCAGGCCTTCCATTTCGGCGACCGGCGCGGTGACCACGTCGCCGTCATCGCCAAGGGTGATCTCGCGCGGCAGGGTGAGCTGGCCACACCAGCCGTCATCCTCCATGGGAATCGGCTGCACGAACGGGCTCATCCAGCCATAGACGATCTGACGGCCGTCCACATTGAAGGACTGCGGGGCGTAGTAGTTGTGGCCGCAATCCCACAGGCGGAACTCGGTTTCCGGCTTGAATTCGCCGCCCGGCTCCCACGTGCCGATCATGTAGCCGGCGTTGCTGACGTTGCGGTTCATGAAGCCGCTGGGCTTGGACCCCATGGCGGAGAAGCCAATGACCCACTTCTCGTTGCCGTCCTTGTCTTTGATGGGGAAGAAGTCGGGGCATTCGAGCATGAACACATCCGGATCCGGGTGCTGGAAGAGCACGCGCTCGTATTCCCAGCGGACCATGTCCTTGGAGGAGAACAGCCACATCTGGCCGCGCTTGTCCGCAGAGGAGACACCGAAGGTCATGTACCAGATGTCGCCGGTCTTCCAGACCTTCGGGTCGCGGTAGTGGTGGTCGACCTTGTCGGTCGGGCAGTCGATGATCATGCCCTGCTTGGTGGCGGAGGTGAGCTCGTCATTGTCCGGCAGCGCGGTCATCTGCACTTGCCAGTCGCCGCCGGTGTTGTCGTGGCCGTTGGCCCAACGGTGGCCGGTGTAGTAGAAGCGAAGGTCTCCGTTGTCGTCGATGACGGCAGAACCGGAGAACACGCCGTCCTTCTCCTGCTCTAGAGACGGTGCGAACATGATGGGCTCGCGCTTCCAGTTGAGCATATCGGTGGAGGAGACGTGGCCCCAGTGCATCGGACCCCACTGGGTGCCGTAGGGGTGCAGCTGGTAGAACACGTGCCAGCGGCCCTTGTAGAAGCACAGGCCGTTCGGGTCGTTGATCCAGCCACCGTTGGAGGCGATGTGATACTTCGGGTACCAGCGGTTGTTGCGATTGGCGGCCATCTCAGCCACGCCGGCTTCGGCTTTTGCCAGTTCAGCAGCGTGGTCGTGGATGGGGGTGAGAACAGGGGTTTCAGGAGTGAAGTCAGTCATGGCTGTCCTTTCAGGCCTTGGCGGCTTCCATCTGGCGAAGCTGCTTGTCGGTGTAGAACGGGTCGCCGCCGACTTCCTGATCATCATGCTTGATGACGAAGAAGCCGTAAATCAGTGCGCACAGCACGATGGCAGAGATGACCCAGAAGGTCACGCGGGATCCCATGTCGTTGTTCGGCAGAATCTGAGCCATCTTGTCGTGGAAGGCACCCAGAGGGGTCGAGAAGATGACCTGACCCACTTGGGAAGCGATCTGGAAGCCCACCATGTACAGCGTGGCAGAGAGCTTGGTGTCGAAGTGCAGAGTGAAGTAGCGGAATGCCGGCAGGCAGAACAGCGGCACTTCGATGGAGTGGAACAGCTTGACGATGGAGATGGTGACCGGGTCGTGGAACACGCCGCACAAGCCGATGCGCAGGAACATCACGGTAGCGCCGAGCAGCAGAGCGTTGCGCACGCCGATCTTCTTCATGATGATCGGGACCACGCCCATCATTGCGGACTCAAGGAAGACCTGGAAACCGTTCAGGGTGCCGTAGGTGGCGTTGCCGATTTCTTCAGTGGGGAAGAGGTTGGCGTAGTAGGTCGGGAACATCTGCTGATCGAACACAGTGTAGAAGGTGTTGGTCAGCAGCATGAAGACGATGAGCACCCACAGGGTCGGCATCTTGAGAACGGCGACCATTTCCTTGAGGGACGGGTTGGTGGGGGCTGCGTTCGGGTCGGTTTCCTTCTTGAGCTCTTCCTTCTGCTCGGCCGGGACCCAGAAGGCGTACACGAGGAGCATGCCAAGGCCGAATGCGGAGCCGACCCAGAAGTTGATCAGCGGGTTGATGTTGAACAGGAAGCCGGCGCACAGCGCCACGATGGCGTAACCGAAGGAGCCCCAAGCACGGGACTGGCCATATTCGAAACCGAATTTACGGGAGTAGCGTTCGGTGACGGCCTCGAACAGGGAGCAGCCGGACATGAAGCCGGCAGACAGAACGATGGAGCCGATGAGTGCGCCGATCCAGCGGGTGGTGCCACCGGCGAGGATCATCGGGGCGTAAACGAATTGGACGAATGGGCCAACGCAGGCGGCGATTACCGAGACTACGATGACGAGCTTGCGCTTGATGCCGAGCTGATCCTGAATCACGCCGTACACAAACATGATGACCAGGGTGGCCAGCGAGTTGATGGAGTAGATGGTGCCAACTTCAGCATTGGTCAATCCAACGCCTGAGATGAGCCAGCGCTGGAAGAAGGACCACCAGATGCCCCAGGAGCAGAAGAACATGAAGATGCCGAAAGAGCTCTGCAGATAGGAAGGATTCTTCCATGCAGACTTGGTTGCACTTGCCATAATCATCCTTTGATTACTACTTGGTTGGTTATTGGTTATGTAACGCTTCTGCTCGGGCGGCCGTGCCTTTGTAGAAGTTGTTATGTAGTAATTATTATGCGACGTCAATCGATTTACGTCAATCGATTGACGTAAATCGGCGTGTCGTACCTGTTCGACACGCAAAAAGGCCTCCGTGCTGGACGGAGGCCTTGAGAAATCGTGTGGGACTCGGCTACTTCACCGAGGTCTTTTCGATCAGCGTGCAGTGGATCTTCGCCGGAATCGGCGCGTCAATCGGCGGCAGGGGAGCGGTGGTCGCTGGCCGTGAGACGTCGTCCATCGAGCGTCCTTCGATAATCGACACCAGCTTGGCCACGGCCCAGTAGCCCATCTCGAAATGCGGCAGTTCCACAGTGGTGAGCGTCGGTTCCAGCGTTTCGGCGAACACGCGATGGTTGTCCACGCCGACCACGGAGATGTCCTTGCCGACCGTGAGTCCTCGGCGTGCGGCGCATTCGTACACATACCAGGCGCGGGCATCGTTGAAGCAGAAGAATCCGTCCGGATGCTCGGCGTCGAACAAATCGCTGACTGCGGTCAGTGCCGGCCCGTTGTTGAGCACATTGACGACCAGATGATCGTCATAGTCGAGGCCTGCGTCCCTGAGCGCCGCCTGATAGCCTTCCAAACGATCGTCCTGCGCAATCATCGGCTCCAAGCAACCCACATAGGCGATACGTGCGCATCCGGCCTTAACCAATCTGGTGGTGGCGTCGTAGCCGATTTGGAACTCGTCCGGTTCCACGCTCGGGACTTTGCCAAGCGAGTCGGTGGCATTCACCAACACCAGTGGCGTCTGGGCCAGCGAAGAAGGCACATGGGTGATGCGATTCGACATCTTGGCGTACAGAAAGCCGTCGGTGCCGTATCGCTTGAGTGCGGCGATTTCCTCGCTCTCGCTGTTCTCGCCGTCGGTGCTCACGGTGATGAGCATATAGCCGAACTGGCTTGCGGCGGTCTGCGCGCCCAGAATCATACCGCCGGCGTACGGGGTGGTGGCTACCTCCTCGCTGATGAAACCGAGGATGTGCGTCTTGCCTGTACGCAGCGAACTGGCCAGCGGATTCGACCGGTAGCCGAGCTTGGTGGCGATGGCGCGCACATTGTCCGCAATTTTGGACTTTACGCGCCCCTCGTCGCGTCCGTTGAGCACCAGCGACACCGTAGAGACGGAAACCCCCGCCTTGTTCGCGATTTCCTTCATCGTAACCATGCGTCAAACGATACACCCTAATTGACGGACTGTCAGGAAAGTATCAGTTTTCTCCATCGACTCCGCCGAGGTTGCGCACCGCACCGATGAATAATGGTATGCCGTCCGGGGTGACGTACGAATACAGAAATGGGCGATCCACCGTGAACTCGACGTTGTCCACCGGCGCGCTAACGGCGTCCACGCCGACCTTGGTGAAGGACATGGCCTTGGCGCCGGCTTCGTTCACCTCGATGCGCGTGCCTTGCAGAATCGAGCCGATATACAGGTTCTCGCCGTGCGAACCGGTGTCGATCATCTTGGTGAAGTCGGCGTCGCCTGCACTGAACGCATCGGTCACCCCCAGTTTTTCGAATGCCTTGATGGTGGCTTCCGAGTCGAACATGCTGTCGATGGTGAATCGCGGTAGCGTGACGTTCACCATGACCGAGTTGACGGAGACGCCCCATCCGGGCATACTGTCCGCGGCGCAACCCATTGCGCCCTCGCCAAGGGAAGCCGTCGAGCATGTACCGAACGCCCAACTGAGCTTCTCGGCATCGCCGGCCAACTCGTCGAAATGCCCTTCGGCCGGCAGCACGATGGCCAGATTGCCGCCGTTGTCGAACGGAATCTCCACCCGCTGCCAAGTGTTGTACTCATCATGTCCGTAAGCCATTTGGCTGAAGGTCCGGTGCATCATCGGCACCTGAGCATCTCCGGCTTCGCCGTGGAAGGTGCCGTTGCCGGTGGACTGCTCTTCGAACGGATCCTTCCAACGGCCATCCGCATAGACGGTGTTGATGATGGACAGGACTTCACGGTCACGCAGCGTGATCTTCGGCTTGAGCGAACCATTCGTATGCTTGGCGATCCAATCGGACATCTTTGCGGCGGCCTGATCGTCGAACGGTAACGTGGTGACTTCGGCCTCGAACATCTTCTTGACGGTGGATTGGTAATCGCTGGCAAGAGAGTAGTCGTCATCAATCCACAGCGAGTTCGCGGCGCTCATCTCGGATTTCGCCCCCGAATATTGCCCGTTGATCGAACTTAGCAGCGATTGGTAGTCGCTATCGGTCAGCGAACCGGAGCCCAGCAGTTCGTTCAGTTGCGAGCGGGTCGTGCCATTGGCGCCCTGCGCGGCGATGACCAACGCCATCCACATCGAAGCAGGAGAGTAGTTCACATTGCCGGTGCCTCGGTCGCCGGCTTCCATCGCCAGGAATTCCGGTGCGGTGCGGTAGGCGAAGGTTGCGGTGCTGTTGACTACCGGCTGCGTGGCAGGCGTGGCCTTCGGCTTGAACATATTGCGAACCAATGCGCTGCCATCGCCGGCCGTCCACCATACGCCGCCGGCGACGGCAAGGACAAGCACTACTGTCACGATGGCGGCGATACAAGCGTTACGGCATTTGCGTTGTCCGCGCAACCGGTACTGTTCCATCAGTTGCTCGCTCATGGTTGGCCCCTTTGCTTGGATCGGCTCGTGCATCATTGCATGAAATCGCTGTTTTCATTATATTGCGGCTTTCCCTTGAGCCCAGGAACGGTATGGGAACCCCGGCCGTAAGCGAAGATTGGTCCAGCCGAATGCCAGTGGTCCGATGATTGCGCTCGCCAACGGGAAAGACAGACTGCCGGATCGTGTCGAACCGAGTATCAAGTTGGTGATTCCCAACACCAATGGCCAGTGCAGAACCATACCGGGGAACCATACGAACAGGTTTTTGGCAGCCCTGTCAAGAACCTCGTCGGGCATGAGATACATTGATGAGCTCCACTGCAGTAGCAGCAACACCGCTATCAGTACAACCATGCCAATCCAATGCGCGCGGTTCCATGTGAACAGTCGTTGCATCCCGCGCTCGGCGGCGGCATTGCGCATATCGCTCCTGTTGAGCTTGCTGAGTGCTTGTGCACGGTTCATTGCCGTCCTCCTTTACCGCCTTGTCAAGGATTGATGATGATTCCATCGTAAATCACGCAGGAAATGTGGAATGATAGTTGTCATAGTGACCATGACGTGTCAGGACGGAGTAGTTCGGCGTCGGGCACACTGAAGGGGGTGAATGTAATGGAAGAAGCGCGCAACCGCAACATACGCATCGGCATTGTGGACAATGACCCATATGCGCTGAAAGTGTTCGGCGCGCTAATCGAACGTATGTCCAGCGATTTTGCCGTGATATAGACCTGCGATTTGGGTGCTGTGGCCATCAGCCGATGCCTGAGCCCCACCAAGCGGCCTGACGTGCTGGTTACGGATATGTCTATGGGCGCATTGGATCGCACGCATCAAGTCATTGATGTGATTGAAGGCAGGGGAGAAGCGGCGCACAGTGCAGTGACTCCGCATGATTCGACCGTTGATGCCGCTCCTGGCATTGCATGTGACATCACAGACGCTGATTGTCCGCTGGAGACGCAGACCTATCCACCGGCACCGGCCTCAACCGTTACCAACAATTACTAGAACAACAAAACGGCGCCCTGCATATCACCACGCAAGACGCCGAATGGACATTATCAGCAGTTATTCCACTGTGAGGAAACCGATCACCCAACCGACTTCTGCGCAGTCTCCGCGCCAAAGAAGCCGACAATCAGCATCGATGCAATAGCAATCGCGCTGATGGCCACAAAGATGGACGTGGCACCAAGCGAGGTAAGCATCCAGCCCACCACCATCGGCATCAACACATTGAGCAGCTTGGCCACGGCGTTCGCGAAGCCGACGCAACGGAAGCGAACCTTGGTGGCGAACAGTTCCGGAGCGTACACAGCCACCACGGAAGCCATAAGCACGTACAGGCACATCATGAGCAGGAAGCCAACGATAATTGCGCTCACGGTAGAGGTCTGGAAGGCATACATCAAACCGAACACGCCAGTGAACAGGAAGGCCGGCACAATCGTGCGCTTGCGGCCGATACGGTCGATAAGCAGAGAGCCAATCAGGCAGCCGACCGGGGCACCGAGCATCATCACCGTGGAGGTGAGCAGCGAGCTGGACAGGTTAATACCACGCTTGACCAGAATCGTCGGAACCCAAGAAGTGAAGGCGTAGGAGCACACGTTCGTGGCGGCCACAGCAACCACAGCCACAAGCAGGCAGATGCCGAGCGAACGGCCGCCGGCGTTGCGGGTGTCGCTGGTGTCGGCCTTGGCGGCTGCGTCGATCAGTTCGGAGCCGTTGGCCTCAAGCTGCTTGACGATGGCGTCGGCCTCATCGTAACGGCCGTGCACGGCGAGCCAACGCGGGGATTCGGGGATGTCGCGGCGCAGCCACCAGATGATGGCGGCCCCCAGACCGATGGCCACGAACAGCGGACGCCAGGACCAGCGGGGGATGATCCATGCACACAGCAGCATAGCGATCGGCACACCGCAGTTGGCCACGAGCGAGACAATCGCGCACCAGTGGCCACGGCGGTTCATCGGTGCGAACTCGTTGACCATGGCGAAGCCGGTGACGATTTCAGCGCCGAGGCCCAGGCCGGCACCCAGACGGCACAGGGACAGCACGGCCATGTTCGGGGCGAATGCGCCGAGGAAGGTGAAGCCGCCAAACAGCAGCAGGTTGATTTGGTAAGCCACGCGGCGGCCCTTCAGGTCACCGACGAAGCCGGCCAGCAGCGAACCGACCAGCAGCCCCAGGAAGCCTGCGGACATAAAGGTGGAATTTTGCGCAACGGTGGACCAGTGTGTGGCCAACGCGCTGGAGGCAACGGCGCTGCCAATATATACGTCGATGCTGTCCATCAGCATGCCAGCGGCGACCAGCGCCACGATGCGATGGAACATCGGGGTTTCATGTGCGCGATCCACGCGCGAGATAATATCCTGAACCTTGGCTTGATCCGTCACGGTGGTACGTGCTTGTGCGCTTTCCATAGCCGCGGGATTGCCGGAAATCTGCTGTTCAGCAGCAGTCATATTTGAGCCCTCTTCTTGCAAACCTGCCCGCGTGCAACTGCTCAATGATGTTGCGGCGAGCGAACTCTTGATTGGACTGCGTGTTCCGTTCGCCCTCCCATTGTGTGGGATGAACGACGTTTGCAGTCCAAGTCTTGAATTCCACGTAGCGAGCCAATCGTTGTGAGATAGCTCACTACATGGGGTTTAACTATAGGTTCGATCTTGTGGCACGCCGCGTTGCGGTCACATTGTGAACGATAACAGAGTTTGTAACGCTCCTATATATGCCCCACTTACGCTCTTACCCTGTTGAAAGAAGGCAGAACCGTGATTCCCATGGGGCGGTAAAACACTCATGGGGCGGTATTTGGCCCATGGGGCGGTTAGCGGATTTTGCCTTTCCGCAGAATAGAGCCGTTTTCGCCTACCGCCCCATGAGGGTTTTACCGCCCCATGAGATATTTACCGCCCTATGGGTGAGTTACCGCCCCATGAAACGTGTAATAACAAAGCATGCCCTTGCTGGTGGAAGCGATGCTTTGCTATTTCGCCTGCTTGTCGGCGAGGATCTCATCCACCAGCTTGGGCTTTTCGGTCAGCTGGCCGGTGAAGCCGGGACGGATATCCATGTGCAGCACCAGAGAAGTGCGGTAGCCCTGCTCGGCGAGCTTCTTGGCGGCCTCACCGGCCACCTTGAGCACGTCGTCCAGATTGCCTTCCACGTTGGTGAACAGGGCGTTGGTTTCCTGCGGCAGGGCGGATTCGCGAATCACTTCGACGGCCTGAGCCACGTATGGTGAAACCTCGGAGCCCACGCCATTGGCCGACACCTGGATGGCTGCCACGGTGTTGAGGTACGGTTTGCCGGTTTCCGGGTCGATCGGCACTTCCTGAGTAACGGCATTACGGTCAAGAACCATGATTCTCCTTTTTCAGTAGTGTTAAGCTCCCCTGGCAAGGGGAGCTTAACAACCACACTTATGTCAGCGATACTTCCAGAAATGATCCATCGGGCCGGAGCCGTGGCCGAGATTCAGCTGGGTCTTCAGCGCACCGGTCAGATACTTCTTCGCATGCTTGATGGCTTTGGGCAGCGTGTCGCCAAGCGCCAGATACGAGGCGATGGCGGAGCTCAGCGTGCATCCGGTGCCGTGCGTGTTCGGATTATTGATACGCGCGCCATCAAACCAGGTCACGGTTCCATCCGTCTCGGCAAGCACATCGTTGGCATCCTCGGTGCCATGACCACCCTTGACCAGCGCGGCACAGCCGTAACGCTCCACGATGCGGTGGGCGGCAGCCTCCATATCCTCCTGATCGCGAATCAGCGTATCGGTCAGTACTTCGGCCTCGGGAATGTTCGGAGTCACGACCGTAGCCATCGGGAACAGCTTGCCGGTCAAGGCCGCAATGGCATCGTCACTGATGAGCTTGGCACCGGAAGTGGCCACCATAACCGGGTCGAGCACGATGTTCGTGGCGTGATGGAAGGTGAGTCGTTCAGCAATGACGTCGATGATGTCAGTGGCAGACACCATGCCGATTTTCACCGCGACCGGCGGAATATCCTCAAACACCATGTTGATCTGGTCGGCGAGAATGTCCGGTTTGGTGTCCTGAATGGAACGCACGCCGGTGGTGTTCTGTGCGGTGAGCGCGGTGATGGCGCTCATGCCGAACACGCCGCAAGCCAGCATGGTCTTCAGATCGGCCTGCATGCCGGCACCGCCGGACGAGTCGGAGCCGGAGATCGCGAGAACAGCGGGAAGTGTAGATGTTGCAATCTGTGCCATAGTGTTCATTCTAAGTGGGGCCCATGATGTTTTTCGGAGCGGTTTTCCTTGATGTTTTGCCGCTCCTGTGGTGAGATGGGAGGGTTTGCTGATTGCGATTGATTCATGAAATGTTCGGGAGGGGACATGGCTGATAACGATGTACTGCGCCGTGACGGCGTCTTGGTACGCATCACCGGTTTTGACGATGAACGCACCGCATATTTTGGCGTAATGCCTAATGGGCACACCACACAGCTCACATTTCCGCGTCAGGAGGTGTTCGATGTGGGCGACGTGTTGCTCGTCGGCACGGATTTCTATCGTAAAGTGCCGCATGATGTGTGGCCGTTGAAGCCCCGTGTGGGCATCGTGCGCCGTGCGCTCAACGAAGGCGTGGTCCTGGAGACTTCCGACGGCCTCGGTCCAGATGTCGCACACTTCGGCACCGCCTTCGAGCGAGTCGAGCGTCGTCCCGAATTAAGACACCACCGGGCATAATAATTGGCTCCCCTCAGAGAGGGGAGCCAGAGAGGTTTACTCCTGGGCGGTGGAGTAGAGCTTGCCGCCTTGGGCGGTGTACTTTTCGCTCATCGCATCCATGCCGGCGAGGATTTCTTCGGGGCTGAGCACGTTGGCGGACACCACGCCGTTATCGACATTGGCCTTGGCCGTAGCCAGTGCCTCGGAGTCGATGCCTGCAGCAGCCTCCTTCACGATTTGCTGCTGAGCGGCCTCGCCACCGAATGCCTTGCGGATGTTCTGGGAGATGGCCATCGAGCAGAACTTCGGGCCGCACATCGAGCAGAAGTGCGCCATCTTGGCCGGCTCGGCGGGCAGGGTATCGTCGTGGAAGGCGATGGCGGTGTCCGGATCGTAGGACAGATTGAACTGGTCGAGCCAACGGAACTCGAAGCGAGCCTTGGAAATCGCATTGTCGCGATCCATCGCGTGCGGGTGGTGCTTGGCGATGTCTGCGGCGTGGCAGGCGATCTTGTAGGCAATCACGCCCTGCTTCACATCATCCTTGTTCGGCAGGCCGAGGTGTTCCTTCGGGGTCACGTAGCACAGCATAGCGGTGCCGTAACGACCGATCTCGGTGGCGCCGATAGCGGAGGTGATGTGATCGTAACCCGGAGCGGTATCGGTGGTCAGCGGTCCGAGGGTGTAGAACGGGGCGCCCTTGCACACGGCCTTCTCCAGCTCGATGTTCATGCGTACGGTATCGAACGGCACGTGGCCCGGGCCCTCGATCATCACCTGCACGTCCTTGGCCCAGGCGCGCTCGGTCAGCTCGCCCAGAGTCATGAGCTCGGAAAGCTGCGCGGCGTCGTTCGCGTCGGCCAGGGAGCCGGGGCGCAGGCCATCGCCCAGAGAGAACGCCACGTCGTACTTGGCGAAGATGTCGCACAGCTCGTCGAAGTGCGTGTACAGGAAGCTCTCCTGGTGGTGGCGCAGGCACCAGTCGGCCATGATGGAGCCACCGCGGGAGACGATGCCGGTCACGCGGTTGGCGGTCAACGGCACGTAACGCAGCAGCACGCCGGCGTGGATGGTCATGTAATCCACACCCTGCTCGCACTGTTCGATCACGGTGTCGCGGAACAGTTCCCAGCTCAGCTTGGAGGCATCATCCTCAACCTTTTCGAGGGCCTGATACATCGGCACGGTGCCGATCGGCACGGGGGAGTTGCGCAGAATCCACTCACGGGTGGTGTGGATGTCGTTACCGGTGGACAGGTCCATCACGGTATCGGCGCCCCACTTGGTGGCCCACGTCAGCTTCTCCACTTCCTCGTCGATGGAGGAGGTGACGGCCGAGTTGCCCATGTTGGCGTTGAGCTTGGTCAGGAAGGCGGATCCGATAATCATCGGCTCGGCCTCGGGGTGGTTGATGTTGCAGGGCATCACCGCGCGGCCGGCGGCCAGCTCGGAGCGCACGAGCTCCACATCGCAGTTCTCGCGGGTGGCCACGTACTGCATCTCCGGGGTGATGATGCCGTGGCGGGCGTACCACATCTGGGTGATCGGGTGGTCCTTGGCGCGCATCGGCTCATGCTTGCGTCCACGCCATTCCTTGGTGGCGCGGCCGCGCTTGATGGCGCGCTTACCATCATCCTCAAGGTTGCGGCGGCGGCCCTCGTAGTCTTCGATGTCGCCGCGGTCGCGGATCCAGTCGAGACGCAGGGGCTTCAAACCTTCCTTCGGGTCGCACTTGGGGCCTTCGGTGTTGTAGTCGTGGAACGGCGGGTTCGGGCCCACGCCGGGCGTGTCGCTCAGCTTGATTTCGGTGTACGGCACTTCCAGGTCGTAGGAACCATACTGATAGGTGAACGGTACGGACTTGGTCTTGCGGATGTGCGCCTTGTCGCGCTGCTTGGAACCACGGGCGGCGATGTCCACGCGCTGCTGCTTGGCGAGCTTCTGGGCATTCTTGGCGTCCTTGGCGTTGGTGAACTTCTTCTCAGTGGCCTCGGAGCCAGGCTTTGCGGCCCCTTCCTGAGCAGCCTGAGTATCAGCAGCGGGGGTGTGGGCTACGACGCGCGGCGCGTAGCCGTGCTTCTTGTCGCCGCGGACGGCCTTCCAGCCTTCGACCATGGTGCGCGCGGCCTCTTCCGGGTTCTCGGCACCCGCGATGGCGGAGACCGCGAACCAGCCGGCGGCCTTGGTGCCGGCGAGCATGGCCATATCGGCTGCGGTCACGCCGCCGCCCACGACCACCGGGAATTCGCTGGCAGCGCAGATGGTGTTGATCTGGGCGGCGTCCAGCGTCTTGCCGGAGCCGTCGTTGCCGCCCACGGAAGCCTCGGGCTTGGTGGTGGAGACGTGCAGAGGACCGGCGCCAATGTAGTCGATGCAGCCGTCGGGCAGCTCGTTGATGAGCCGAACGAGGCTTTCGGTCTCAGCCGACAGGCCCACGATGGCCTCGTCGCCGAGCAGGGCGCGGGCTTCGCGCGGCTCCATGTCGGTCTGGCCGATGTGCACACCGTCCACCTTGATGCCCTTGCGGCGGGCCTGCCACACCACGTCGGCACGGTCGTCGATCACAAAGGCCACGGAATCGGACTTCTCATTGTCCTCGATGATTTGCGCGATGTCGCGAGCCATGTCGGTCAGCTCAGAGGCATCGGCCTCCTTGGCGCGCAGTTGGATGAAGGTTGCGCCGCCGTGCAGAGCCTGATCCACCACGTCGGTCAGCGGACGGCCTTTGCAGTCCTCCGGCCCCACCACGAAGTACGCGGACAGGTCGAAGCTGTCGCGCATGGAGGCGTATAGGTATTCATTACTCATTATTATTCCTGCTTTTGTTGTTTCTTGTGGAAGTCTTATTGGAAAAAACTGTTATGAGCTCCCTCATCAGAGGGAACTGAAACTACTGCACCAAAATCTCGGATTCCGCCACCTGTTCGGCGGTCACATTCCACAGCGCGTCAAGGAACGCAACTTGGAACGAGCCCGGTCCGTACGAAGTTGTATCGGCCACCTCTCCCGCGCGGTTGTACAGCAGAGACGCGGACAGGGCGGCGGTCAACGGATCGGAGACCGCCAAATACGTGGCAGCCACGCCGCCCAGCGAGCAGCCGGCACCGGTGATCTTGGTCATCATCGCGCTGCCGCCCGGCAGTCGGTACACGGTTTCGCCATCGGTCACCAGATCGGCGATGCCGGACACGGCCACGGCGCAGCGGGTGGAAGCGTCATGGGAGGAATGCTTGGCGTGCTGTTCGGTCAGATACTGTGCCAGCGCCACCGCCGCGCCGGTTGCGGACTCCACGTCGTCGACGGATTCCACTCCGGCGGGGCGGTGCTCGGAAGCGTCCCCCACGGTTTCGGTATTGAGCCCCCACATGTTCGCCAGCGCGATTACCTCGGATGCATTCGCGCGAATCATGGTCGGGGGAGCGGCCTTGAAGGCCTGAAGAATGGCGGTACGGGTGCGGCCGATGCCGGCGGCCACCGGGTCGAGCACCCACGGCTTGTCCAAGTAGTTGAGTCGCTGGGCGATTTCGGGCAGTGCGTCCTTATAGAACGGCAGCAGCGTGCCCACGTTGATGTAGTTCGCGCCCGCGATTTTCGCGGTTTCGATCACGTCGTCCGGCAGGAAACTCATGGCCGCAGTGCCGCCGGCCGCCAGTTGCGCGTTGGCAACCAAATTGATGGTCACAAAATTGGTGAATGACTGGGCCAACGGAGTCGTCTCGCGTACGCGGCGAACGGCATCGGCGATATTGTCACGGATGGGTGAATCGGCTGGAACCGGAGTCCCGGCGGTATAACCGCTGGACACGCCGGTAAACGATGATGCACTATTGCTCATTTACTGCTCCCTACGATGGTCTTAACCAACAGGTTCTAAGGGTCAGGCTCAGGCCTTTCTCAACTCGCGAACCACATGCGAGTTCCCCTGCATTACAGTGCCGACGCTATGCGCCAACATGGACATTATCGTGACGGATTTGTTCGATACGTGTCGTCAGGTCTGGCGCGTCCCCGTCCATTCGTGATACATAGACGCCTCCGCCGAGCAACATCTCCCGAATTTGTGACGCTGACGCGATGTCAGTGGCACAAATTCGGGAAGGGTAAAACAACAGGAACAATATGGAGGTGTTGCGATATAGGAATCGCTGCGAACGGCCGCTCGTGAGACGCGGAACATATACCGGACAATGCCGCCTGACCTGTCACCATATACGGCTATCCTGAAGCGGTTGTTATTAGACCCCAAACCGTTCAAACCAGAAGGTGCATTGTGGCTCAGTCCAAACTCGATGAAGTCGTATCCCTTGCGAAGCGTCGCGGCTTCGTGTTCCCCGCCGGCGAAATTTACGGCGGCACCCGTTCCGCTTGGGATTACGGCCCTCTCGGCGTCGCTCTCAAGGACAATATCAAGCGTGAATGGTGGCGCTCCATGGTCGTCACCCGTCCTGATGTCGTCGGTGTCGACACTTCCATCATTCTGCCGCCCGAAGTGTGGGTGGCGTCCGGCCACGTGAGCGTGTTCAACGATCCGCTCGTCGAGTGTCTCAACTGCCACAAGCGCAACCGCGCCGACAAGCTCGAGGAATCCTACGCCGAGAAGCACGGCGACAAGATGCCGGAAAACGGCATGAAGGACATCGTCTGCTCGAACTGCGGCACCCGTGGCCAGTGGACCGAACCGCGCGACTTCAACATGATGCTGCGCACCCACCTCGGCCCGGTCGAGGACGAGAACAGCCTGCACTACCTGCGTCCGGAGACTGCACAGGGCATCTTCGTGGACTTCAAGAACGTGATGACCTCTTCCCGTTCCAGGCCGCCGTTCGGCATCGCCAACATGGGTAAGTCCTTCCGTAACGAGATCACCCCGGGTAACTTCATCTTCCGCACCCGTGAGTTCGAGCAGATGGAGATGGAGTTCTTCGTCACGCCCGGCACCGATGAGGAATGGCACCAGTACTGGATCGACGCCCGCACCCGCTGGTACATCGACCTCGGCGTCAAGCCGGAGAACCTGCGCCACTACGAGCATCCGAAGGAGAAGCTCTCCCACTACTCCAAGCGCACCGTGGACATCGAATACAAGTTCGGCTTCCAGGGTTCCGACTGGGGCGAGCTCGAAGGCATCGCCAACCGTACCGATTACGATTTGAGCGCGCACTCCAAGCACTCCGGCGAAGACCTGAGCTACTTCAACCAGGCCACCGGCGAGAAGTACGTGCCGTACGTCATCGAACCGGCCGCCGGCCTGACCCGCTCCCTGATGTGCTTCCTCGTGGACGCCTACGATGTGGACGAGGCCCCGAACACCAAGGGCGGCGTTGACAAGCGCACCGTGCTGCGTCTCGACCCGCGTCTGGCCCCGGTCAAGGCCGCCGTGCTGCCGCTGAGCAAGAAGCCTGAACTGCAGACCGTGGCCCAGAACCTGGCCGACGACCTGCGCTTCAACGAGTGGATGATCGACTACGACGAGTCCGGTGCCATCGGTCGTCGTTACCGTCGTCAGGACGAGATCGGCACCCCGCTGTGCATCACCGTGGACTTCGACACCCTCGAGGACCACGCTGTGACCATCCGTGAGCGTGACACCATGGCCCAGGAGCGCGTCGCTCTTGACAAGGTGGCCGATTACGTGGCCGCCCGCATCGGCGAGAAGCGCACCCGCGTGCCCCTGAAGCCTGTGGAAATGGGCGGTGAGCCTTGGCCTGAGTCCGGCGTTCAGGAAGCCGGCGGCCTGTACTAAGCCGGAGTCGCACAACTTGGGCTCCCCTCTGTGGGCTGAGCCGTAAGGAAGACATCCCAGTGGGCTGTTTGTAGGCGAAGTGGCGGCGATAGACGCCGGGGCTCCTCTCTCAGGGGAGCCCCTACTTATTTTCTTAGGAATCACATGGCACAATCCGAATCCGAAACAGTGCTCACCGAGCATCACGAGACCGACAACCTCGACCCACGTACGGACGCGCCGGCGCGCCCCGGGACCCCGGTGCATATCGCCCCGGTCCAACTCGGCAACATCACCGTGCCGACCCCGGTGGTGCTCTCGCCGATGGCGGGAGTGACCAACTGGCCCTTCCGCGTGATTTGCGAGGAATATGGTCCCGATGGACTCTACGTGGCCGAGATGATCACCGCTCGAGCCCTCGTGGCGCATAACCCGAAAGCACTGCGCCTCTGTCATTTCGCCAAAAGCGAAAAAATCCGTTCACTGCAGTTGTACGGCGTGAACCCCTCCATCACCGAACAGGCGGCGAAAATCGTGGTCGACGGCAACATGGCCGACCATGTGGATCTGAACTTCGGTTGCCCGGTGCCCAAGGTCACTCGTCGAGGCGGTGGTTCGGCCTTGCCTTGGAAAACCGACATTTTCACTGAGCTATTACAGCGCGTGGTCGCCGTATGCGAGCCGGCGGGCATCCCCGTCACCGCGAAGATCCGCGTCGGCATCGACCATAACCATGAGACCTTCCTCGAAGCCGGACACATCGCGCAGGAGGAGGGCTGCAAGGCCGTAACCCTGCATGCCCGTACCACCGCCGAATACTATGGCGGTCATTCCGACTGGTCCCGCATCGGCGAGCTCAAGGAACACCTCAACATTCCGGTATTCGGCAATGGCGATATCTGGGGTGCCGAGGATGCGCTCGAAATGGTGCGCGAGACCGGCTGCGACGGTGTGGCCATCGGCCGCGGATGCCAGGGCCGGCCGTGGCTGTTCGCCAACATCAAAAACGCCTTCGAGGGCAATCCCGAACGGCTCAACCCGAATCTGGGCGAGGTCTGCCGCGTGATTCACCGTCATGCCGAGCTGCTTACCGAGTTTTATGAGGGCGATGAGATGATGGCCGTCCACGATCTGCGCAAGCACATCGCCTGGTATCTGAAAGGATTCCCGGTGGGCGGCTCCACCCGCAAGGCCTTTATGGAATGCGAGAGCCTGGCCGATGTGGACCGCGAGATCGGCAAGCTCGACCCGACTATCGAATACCCGCCACGCGTGGTCGACAAACCGCGCGGCCGCGTGCGTTTCGCCAAGAAGGTGCACTTGCCGTATGGCTGGTTGGAATCGCGTACCACCACCCACGAAGAGCGTGAGGCGCTCTTCGGTGACGACCCAATGGACGCCAGTTACTGAGAAAATACTGAAAATACACGCAACACGCGCCATTCTGCGCGTGAATTTCCCTCCAAGAGTAGCCTGTTTGCGCTACTCTTGGGTGTAACCGTGAAGTGACAGGAGCCAAACGTGAGCGAGATCGCGCAGAATGAGTTCAACGACAAGACCAACATCAAGGTTGTTGGCGTCGGCGGTGCCGGCGGTAATGCCGTCAATCGCATGATTGCCGAGGGATTACAGAATGTTGAATTTGTGGCGGTAAATACCGATGCGAAGGATCTTCTGCGCTCTGATGCGGATGTCAAGATTTCCCTTTCCGATAAGTCCAGTCGTGGTCTCGGTGCTGGTGCCGACCCGGAGCGTGGAGCCAAGGCGGCCCAGGACCACCAGTCGGATATCGAAGAGGCGCTTAGGGGTGCCGACATGGTGTTCGTCACCTGCGGCGAGGGCGGTGGCACCGGTACTGGCGCCAGCCCGATCGTCGCTCGTGCGGCTCATCAACAGGGTGCTCTCACCATCGCGGTTGTTACTCGTCCGTTCAGCTTCGAAGGCCCTCAGCGTTCCGCTTCCGCCGAATACGGCATCGACAACCTGCGCAAGGAAGTCGACGCGCTGATCGTCATTCCGAACGATCGCCTGCTCGAGCTTTCCGACCGTTCCATCGGCATCATTGAGGCCTTCAAGACCGCTGATACCGCACTGCTTGCCGGTGTTCAGGGCATCACTGACCTGATTTCGATGAACTCCTATATTCACGTCGACTTCAACGATGTGAACTCCATTCTTCGTGGTGCTGGTACTGCGCTGTTTGGTATCGGTTCCGCACGGGGAGAGGATCGTGCCACGCAGGCCGCCGAAATCGCCATCAGCTCTCCGCTGCTTGAGGAAAGCATCGAAGGCGCACACGGTGCGCTGATCAACATCGCCGGTCCGACCGACCTGAAGTTGCAGGAGGCCTCTGCTGCCACCGAACTGGTGCGCAAGGCCATTCACCCTGAAGCCCAGATTATTTGGGGTCTTGCTCTGGACGATGCTTATGGCGATGAAGTGCGTGTCACTGTTATTGCTGCTGGTTTTGACCCCGTCGCCGCTCAAGATGACGACACTCAGAGCACGGTGACGCCGGTTGTGCCAACCGCCGCCGATCCTGCGACTCCCGTGGCACAGCCAGCTCCAGCACCGGCACCGGCTGCACAGCCCGCTGCCACTGCCCAACCGGCATTCACACCGGCTACCGGTGACTCCGCATCGTTGCCTTTTGATGATCCGACTTCCGCTCATCCGAATATCGCCGTGAACGATCCGGCTGGCGATCTCGACATCCCTGACTTCCTGCGCTGAAAGGATTGATCCATGGCTGGGTTCATGAAAAACGCGATGTCCTATCTGGGCATGAGTGACGTTGTGGACGATGAGGACGACTACATCGAGGAGGACGAGGAGCAGAAGCCGGCTTCGAAGTCCGCATTTGATTCCGACCATACGGTCACGCCGCTGGCGTCAACCACCGCGCCTGCCGCATCGTCGACTACCAAGCCGTTCCCCGGTGGTCGTGTGAACAGAATCACCACCATCCATCCGAAGTCATATGAGGATGCTCAACTGGTCGGCCGTGCATTGCGTGACGGTGTTCCGGTCGTACTGAATCTCACCGGTGTGGCCGAAGCCGTGGCATATCGCATCGTGGACTTCTCCGCCGGCGTGGTGTTCGGCGTGCGTGGTTCCCTCGAGCGTGTCACTCCGCGCGTGTTCCTGTTGAGCCCGGCGCAGGTGAACATCAAGGTCGAAGAGCCGACAAAACCAGCCTCGGCACACGATTTGTTCGCTGACTGACCGGTTCAGTAGTTTTCGCATTCGACGTTATATCGGTATTCGGCCGACTCCCAGCAAGGAGTCGGCCGATTCTTATTGTGCTCCGAGCAAACTTTTCATGCGCGGTTGTTAGTCTGTCAGCATGCTTTCCTTAGTGTTCTCTTTGATCGGCCGCATTCTTGCATGGCTCATCAACGCGTATATCACGGTTCTGTTCGTGCGCATGATTCTGGACTGGGTCTCCGTTCTCGCACGAAACTGGTATCCACGTGGTGTGGTGGCCCAGCTGATCAATATTGTGTATTCCATTACCGAACCCCCTCTGCGCTGGCTACGTCGCTATATTCGCCCATTGCCGCTCGGTTCGATTTATCTTGATGTCAGCTTCATTGTGCTGTATTTTGCGCTGGTGGTACTGGAAAGTGTTGTTCTGATAGTGTTCTGAGGCCGTTTTTGACCCGCCGGAGGCATATATCTGGCATAAAAACCCACGTCGAATGTTCTGAAACGATGGGGTCGTGATAGCATTCTGACTTGAGACCAACGTAAGTGCGGGCGATGCCCCAAAGCGAGGTGCAAGATTTATGGCTCTGTTGACGCCGAAGGATATTAGGGAGCATACCTTCCAGACTGTTCGATTCAAGGAAGGTTATGATGTCGACGAGGTCGATGACTTCCTTGATCAGGTCACGGAAACCGTCGAGGCTCTTGGACGTCAGGCGGTAGCCGGCGGTCAGGCCACCCAGTCTCTGGGTCCTGACGTGACCAACCTTAATGCGAAGATCTCCGATCTTACCGGTCAGGTGCAGCAACTCGAGTCGGAGAATGCTGGTTTGAAGAACGCTGTGGCTCAGGCCCAGCAGGCCGCTCAGGCTGGCAATGATCAGGCAGCACAGCTTGTCTCTGCCAAGCTCAGCGAAGCCGAGGAATCCAACCGCGCGCTGTCCTCCCAGAATGAGCAGCTCAAGGGTCAGGTCGATCAGCTGAACGCTCAAATCGATCAGCTCACCGCTCAGGCTGCTCAGGCCTCCGGTGACCAGGAGGCTGTCGGTCAGCAGATCGCCGCCATTCAGCAGGAACGTGATCAGTTCCGCGCGGCCAATGAGGAGCTGTCCCGTCAGCTCGCCGCCGCTCAGCAGCAGGGTTCCGCCGCTCAGCAGCAGTCCGCTCAGATCGCTGAGCTGTCCCGTCAGCTCGAAGAAGCCAAGCAGCGTGAAAACCAGCTTCGTGCTCAGGTTTCCAAGGTTGAGCCGAGCACCGAGACCGGTTCTCTGCAGAAGATCGCTGGCGCCGCTTCCATGCCGGGCACCGAGCCCGAGCGCGCCACCGCCATGCTGACCCTGGCTATGCAGCTGCACGATCAGTACGTGGAGAAGGGCAAGAACAAGGCCAAGGAAATCACCGAGGCCAGCCAGAACAAGTACAACGATCTGGTCACCAAGGCCAACAACTACTCCGAGCGTACCCGTTCCGAGGCCGACGACTACTCCACTCGTACTCGTTCCGACGCCGACACCTATTCGGATCGTACCCGCTCCGAGGCCGACGCTTACCGTGACCAGACTCACGCGGATGCCGAGACCTACTCCCAGAACACCCGTTCTGAGGCCGACGCATACTCCGTCAAGACTCGTCAGGATGCGGACAACTACTCCAAGTCTCAGCACGATGACGCTGACAACTACGAGAAGGAAGTGCAGCAGCGTGCCGCCGAGTATGACAAGAACACTCGTTCCGCGGCTGATGCGTACGACAAGAACACCCGCTCTGCAGCCGATACGTATGCCGAGCAGGTGCGCGACAACCTTCAGGCTCAGTCCAAGGTCGTCGAGGGCAACATCCAGAGCCTCAAGCAGTTCGAGACTGAATACCGCGCCCGCCTCACCGAGTACCTCGGCCAGCTGGCATCGCAGGTTTCCGAGTCGAACAACTACGTCGACCAGACCTCGTCCAAGACCAACTGAGCGTAGGCAGGTACAGGTCGTATGACGAACCAACAGGGACGGCTGCGCACCCGCGTGGCCGTCTTTGCATGTGTGGCCGCGGCTGCGCTGATTGTCGATCAGCTCACCAAGGCTTGGGCGATGGCCGCGTTATCCAACGGTCAGACCATTCGAGTGATTCCCGGACTGCTGTCCTTCACCTTGGTGCGTAATCCGGGCGCGTCCTTGGGCATGGGATCAGGCGCTACTTGGGTAATCAGTCTGTTGGCCGTTGTGGCTTGCGTGGCCCTTGCTGTGGCTGGGGTGCGCACTGTCTCCATGAAATGGTCGGTGGCGATTTCTTTCGCGTTTGCAGGCGCTCTGGGCAACCTGATTGACCGTGTTATGTACGCTGACGGCTTCCTCGACGGCAAAGTGGTGGATTTCCTTAACTATGGCTGGTCCGTTGGCAATGTGGCGGATATCTATCTGGTAGTCGCCGGTGTGGTCCTGGTGATTCTGATTCTTATGGGGGAGCCGTTCTCACACAAGGATCTCATCGAGCAATCCGACGAATCCCTACAGTCTGAGCCGGAGGCGGACGCCAAGTAATGAGTCGAATAGTCCCTGCTCCCGATGCATTGGTGGGTAAGCGTTTCGACGTAGCCGTGGCCAAAATGCTGGGTATTTCACGATCTAAAGCCGCCGATCTGGTTGACTCCGGGCAGGCGCGCGTTTTAGGACGTGAAGTTGCGCGGTCCAGCACATTGCAGGCGGGGGAGACCGTCGAATTTGATTTGGCGGAGGAACAGGCCGAGCCTGAGCCTATCGCAACTGATATGGCCGTTGTCTACGAAGACGATGATGTCGTTGTAGTCGATAAGCCTGTAGGCGTGGCGGCGCATGCCTCGGTTGGCTGGACCGGTCCAACCGTGCTCGGATCACTGCGTGACCGCGGCGTGCATATCACTTCCTATGGTGCGGCCGGGCGTGAGGGCATTGTTTCTCGCCTTGATGTAGGCACTTCCGGCTTGATGTTGGTGTGCAAGTCCGACCTTGCGTACACCGAGATGCGTCGGCAGTTCGCCGAGCATGAGGTAAAGAAAACCTATCATGCGCTCGTGCAGGGTGGTCTTAAAGAGAACAAAGCAACCATTGAGGCACCGATCGGGCGCGCCAAAGTGTCCGATTTCCGCTTCTGCGTGACTCCGGCCGGCAAACCGGCCGTTACGCACTGGGATGTGCTGGAGCGTTTCGGCCATGAGGCCACTCTGGTATCCGTGAATCTGGAGACCGGACGTACTCATCAGATTCGCGTGCATTTCTCCTCGATTGGGCATCCCCTGTGCGGCGACCCCATGTATGGTGCCAATCCGGTGCTGTCTGAGGCCTTGGGACTTGACCGGCAGTGGCTGCACGCCATGAAGCTCGAATTCCGTCATCCCCGCACCCGCGTCTGGACCACGGTCCGGTCCCAGTACCCGGCCGACTTGGCTGCCGCACTCGATGCCATGCGTGCCCGACATATCGAACCCGCTGAACCTGCCGAATATGCCGAAGTTCTGGTGGACTAATTCCGCAACGTGTGCATCATGCGTTTTAATATTTAGATTCAGTTCCGGCTTCGCCGGATTCATCCCAGAATAACGAGAGATCGGTCATGATGGCTCTCCGTCATGACCATACCCCAAGTGACTGCGGATGCTGAGTACCATTCAGTCCAATGGTCGGTAACCGTACGTGAATTACCGGTATTTCCGCTCAACGTGTCTCGGTACTCCAGCGTGAAGTGAACAGAAATGAGCCAAAGCAGTAATGAAGCCGGGCGGTATATGCCATCCGGATTGCAGAATCTCCTGCTGATAAAAACCGTTTCCTAGTCGTTGACCGTGCCCGTTCCGACGACGATCGCGGCCTACGACGCGTTCATCCTCTACCCGGCCCACCGATACGACATCAAGGGCAAGAGGATTCTCAAGCAGGAAAAGAAGTACTATGCCGTGGACTTGGGGATGCGACGTATCCTGTGCTCCAACAACGTGCGGGACATCGGACGCCTCCTCGAGAACGTGGTGTTCCTCGAACTGATGCGCCGCGAGGGCGACGTGTATGTCGGACAGAGCTCCGGCAGCGAGATCGACTTCGTCACGAACGGGCCAGGCGGACGTCGGTACTACCAGGTCAGCGAATCGGTGCACGATTCGGCGACGCTGGATCGGGAGCCGTCCTCGCTGCGCGCCGTGCGTGACAACTATCCCAAGACGCTGATTACGCTGGATGACGAACGGCCCTACTCCCACGAAGGCATCCGACAGATATACGCGCTTGACTGGCTGTTGAACGAAGACCACAAGAAACAGTAGATACTAGGGCGGCCAGCGGGTTAGCAAGACATCAGTTGGTGAGGACTGCTGACATTGCACTCCGACGGATGAATTGAATACTCATATGGTATCCGATTCTGAACAATTGAGTGGGGGCGTTGATGGTTGCCATCGTTTGAGCTGGCTAAATGCGATTTCGCGCCATGCTGTTTCAACAACGGTGGCAACAGCTACAGTTGAACTATGCATGGGTTGAAGAGTGCGATTGACAGGGGAGCGGACGCGTGGGCACGTTCGCTGCCTGGGCGCGTGCTCGACCGGTATGTGTCGCGGAGCGGCCCCCTGCTGGCGAATGGTCTGGCATATGGTCTGCTGTTCGCCTTTTTTGCCGGCGTCTGGATTGCGGTGAGCGTGTTCGGCCTTATCATGGTCGGCAACATTGATTGGCAGCAGATGCTGATTGACGCGGTGCGTGAAGTCATTCCCGGTGTGGCCGACTCGTTTCTGACGTCTTCCGCGCTAGGCGCCATGTCAAGCGCATTGACGTGGACCGGTCTGGCCACGTTGGCCATATTCTGGTGGACAGTGACCGGCTGGATGAACTCGCTGCGCCACGCCGTACGGGCCATGTTCGACGACTGCGGCGACGAGCTCAATATCGTCGTCGCAAGGTTACGCGATACGCTTGCCGCCATCGCCATCGCAATACTGTTCATTCTTTCGACCGCGGCCGGTACGGTGTCCGGCGGCATCGTACGCCGACTGCTGCAATGGGGCGGCATCCCCAGCAGTTCGTTGCCCGGCATCGTGCTTTTGGAGATGACCGGTTTCGGTACCGGTGTCGCGCTGAATTTCGCGTTGTTCATGTTGCTGCTGCGCGTGGTCTCCCACATCAAAGCCGGACGATTCACGATACTCGGCGCGTTACTGGGATCTCTGACGGTTTCCGCAATGCAGCTTCTCGGTGCGCGACTATTAGCCGGAGCCTCCCGGAATCCGATGCTTGCCCCGTTCGCCGCGTTGATCGGCGTGCTCATTTGGTTCAACCTCGTCGCCCAGGTCATTTTGCTCTGTGCCGCCCTCATTGCTGAGTGCCGACAAAAGAGCTGAGCGTCTGAACTGACTAATATGACGATTAGCGATGAAGCCTCTCTCGCCGAGATGATTCGCGAACTCAGCTGGCACTACAGTTATTGCCGTGGTCTCTCCATCTTGGCATATCGCAAACGAGTAGCTTCACCCGTGATACCGAGCTTGCGACCAATTGTTTCCCATGATTGTCCACGTTCATGCATGAGCAGTACCATCTGCGCAATGCGGGCATCAATGTATTCCAGTTCGGCTTTGCGTCGATTGATTAGACGGCTGAGCTCCAGTTCGGGAGAGAAGTTTGGGCTGTCCTCGGGAATGCCTTCTGCTGGTGATTCCTGAGACTCCACGGCATCTGCCGCAGCGTTGCCGATTTCCATGAGTTTGGCCTGTATCTCGGGAGAGTAGTCTTCAAATTTCATCGTTATCACTGCCTTAGTGTCGCTGTTGCTGATACTCCACTTTATAGGCATGTGGCCTCACCGGTAAATATTTACCGCCGCCCAGACCACACGGTATGGTGGAGCGCATGGCTGATTACGGGAACAACTTTGTGCAACTGCATAACCACACGCACTATTCGCTGCTCGATGGTGCGTCGAAGATTCCTGATTTGGCCAAGCGTGCGGCCGAACTTGGCATGCCTGCGGTCGGCATCACCGACCATGGCAACATGCATGGCGCCTACGAGATGTACACCAACTGCGTGGCCAATGGCGTCAAGCCCATCATCGGCATCGAAGCTTATGTGACCCCGGAAACCGCACGTCAAGACAAGTCCCGTGTGCATTGGGGTACCGAAGCCCAGCGCCGCGACGACGTCTCCGGTGGTGGTCTTATCACCCACTTGACCATGTGGGCCGAAAACGACGAAGGCCTGGTCAACCTCATCAAAGCCTCGTCCGTGGCCAACCTCGAAGGTCGCGTCATGCGTTATCCGCGTATGGATAAGGAGGTGCTCGCCACCTATTCCAAAGGTGTGATCGCCTCCTCCGGATGCCCTTCGGGCATCATCCAGACCCGTCTGCGCCTCGGTCAATTCGATGAGGCCCTGCGCGCCGCCGGCGAATTCCAGGACATCTTCGGCAAAGACAACTTCTTCATCGAACTCATGGATCACGGTCTGACAATCGAGACCCAGGTCACCAACGACCTGCTGACCATCGCCAAGAAGCTGGACGCCCCGCTGCTGGCCACCAACGATTCCCACTACGTACACGCCGAAGATGCACAGGCGCAGGACGCCATGCTCTGCATCAACTCCGGTTCCCGTCTTGACGATCCGGACCGATTCAAGTTCGACGGCACCGGCTACTACATCAAAACCGCCGAAGAGATGCGCGAACTGTTCAAGGACCACCCGGACGCCTGCGACAATACGCTCGTTATCGCCGAACGCTGCAACGTGATGTTCGACGACCACGAAGACGGCGCGTTCATGCCGAAATTCCCTTGCCCCGAAGGCTGGGATGAGACCTCCCTGTTCCTCAAAAAAGTCGAGGAAGGTCTGGAGAAGCGTTACGACGGCAACCCGCCGCTCGACGTATTGAAGCAGGCCGACTACGAATGTGGTGTGATCTGCCAGATGCAGTTCTGCGGATACTTCCTCGTGGTCGCCGACTACATTCAGTGGGCCAAGGACCACGGCATTATGGTGGGGCCGGGCCGTGGTTCGGCCGCAGGCGCCATGGTCGCCTATTCCATGGGCATTACCGAGCTCGATCCGCTCAAGCATGGCCTGATTTTCGAGAGGTTCCTGAACCCTGAGCGAGTGAGCCTTCCTGATATCGATGTCGACTTCGACCCTGAAGGTCGTGCGCGAGTCATCGAATACTGCGGCGAAAAATACGGCACCGATAAGGTCGCCCAGTGCGTGATCTATGGCACCATCAAAACCAAGCAGGCCCTGAAAGACTCCGCCCGCATCATGGGTTATGAATTCTCAGTCGGTGAAAAAATCACCAAGGCGCTGCCTCCGGCGGCCACCGGCGGCAAAGACATCAGTCTGCATGACATCTTCGACCCTGCCGCCAAACGTTATGCCGAGGCCAGGGAATTCCGAGAACTCTACGATTCCGACCCGGACACCAAGCGCATCACCGAAGAAGCCAAGGGTATCGAAGGCCTGATCCGACAGACCGGTGTACATGCCTGCGCCACCATCATGGGTAGCGCACCCATCACCGACACCTCGCCGTTGCTGGAACGCACCGATGGCACCATCACCACCACCTTCGAATACCACACGTGCGAAACGTTGGGGCTGGTCAAGATGGACTTCCTTGGCCTGTCCAACTTGACGATCATCCACGACACCCTGAAGAACATCGAGGCCAACGGCAAACCCGCCATCGACTACACCAAGATTCCGCTCGATGACGCCGAAACCTACAAACTCATGTCCCGAGGAGACACGCTCGGCGTGTTCCAGCTCGATTCCGACGGCATGCGTTCACTGCTGAAAACCCTGAAGCCCGATAACTTCAACGATATTTCCGCACTTATCGCCCTGTACCGACCGGGCCCGATGAGTATGGATTCGCACACCAACTACGCCAAGCGCAAAAACGGCCTGCAGAAGATCACGCCAATTCACCCTGAGCTTGAGGAGCCTCTGAAGCAGGTGCTTGACGAGACCTATGGTCTGATCATCTACCAGGAGCAGGTGCAGTCCGCCGCCCGAATCCTCGCCGGTTATTCACTGGGCAAGGCAGACGTGCTGCGTCGAGCCATGGGTAAGAAGAAGCCCGAAGTGCTGGCCAAGGAGAAGGTGCCGTTCTTCGCCGGTATGAAGGAGCACGGATATTCCGAAGAGGCATCCCAGGCCGTGTGGGATATTCTGGTGCCGTTCTCCGGCTACGCTTTCAACAAAGCGCACTCCGCCGCATACGGTCTGATCTCCTACTGGACCGCATATCTGAAGACGCACTACCCGGTCGAGTTCATGGCCGCCTTGTTGCAAGGTGCCGCCACCAACAAAGACAAGACCGCACTGTACTTGGGCGAGGCCCGCCGCATGGGCATCCAGGTGCTCTCGCCGGACGTCAACGAATCGGTGTACGAGTACTCGGCAGTCGGCGACGTCGTCCGATTCGGTCTTGGTGCCATCCGTAACGTGGGTGACAAGGCCGTGGCCGATATCATCGCCGAACGCGAAGGCCCGCGCGGCAAGTTCGTGAACTTCATGGACTTCATCCGCCGCGTGCCCCTGACCGCGCTGAACCGGCGATTGGTCGAATCGTTGATCAAGGCCGGTGCCTTCGACTCGATTGACCCGAACCGTCGCGCGCTGCTCACCGTGCACGAGGCCGCCATCGATTCGGTGGTGAGTCTGAAGCGCAAACAGGCGGAGGGCCAGTTCGATTTGTTCTCCGATGCCGAGGATGGGGGAGCGGAGGCCATGGGCGACGCTTCCGTGACCGTACCCGATCTTGAGGAATGGGACAAGAAGACCAAACTTAACTTCGAACGCGAAATGTTGGGCCTGTATGTGTCTGACCATCCGCTCTCCGGTATGCAGTCGATTCTCGCGTCCTTGCGTGAAATGTCCATCGCGCATCTGGTTGATCGAGCCAAAACGATGGGTGAAGGACAGCAGGTCACGTTGGCTGGTTTGGTCACCAATGTGGACCGGCGCGTATCCAAGAAGGGCAACCCCTGGGCCATCGTGACCATCGAAGACATGGAAAGCTCCATCCAATGCATGTTCTTCGGCAAGGTCTATGAAGCGGCCGCCGCCGAACTTGCCGTGGACGCCATCGTACAGATTCGTGGCCAAGTGGAGTTGCGCGACGAAACCGTTTCTCTGAGAGCCACGGAAATGCAGATTCCGACCTTGGAAGCCGAGGATGAACGTCCGTTGGTCATCACGCTGCCGCCGGTGGCGTTGGAGCGCCAACGCATGATGCAACTCGGTCAGGTGCTCGCTAATCATCCTGGTTACTGCGAAGTACATCTTGCGGTGCTGGATGAGAAGGGTAACGCTCAGGTGCTCACGTTTGGCGATCGTTTCCGCGTCAAGCGAGATACTTCGTTGTTTGCTGAGATCAAGATTCTGTTTGGCCCCAGCTGCTTGTCTGCCGCCTGATTGGCGGGTTTCGCCCCTGGCCTCTCCCTCACCTGGCTTTGCTGGGGGCTCCTTCATCAGAGGGAGCTAAGGCGTGTGCCACCATACGATGTGCGCGACTACTGTGGAACGCATGGGCATGGAGATGGCGGATACTGGTAACAACGATGACGAGCAACAATGGATTGCCACGATGCTGGAACGGCTGTCTCATTCGCAGTTCCGCGCCAAATTCGCTTTGACCGACAAAGACCGAGCCTATGCCCGCACCAAAGGCAGGGCGACCATCGATCGTCATGCGCGAGAAATGTTGCGAGACCGCATAGGCGCAGCCGAACCGAAGAACGACGGCAGGCAGACGCCATGGCGCGGCCATCCGGTATTCGCCGCTCAGCATGCTACCGCCACATGCTGCCGCGGATGCATCGAAAAATGGCATCATCTGCCCAAAGGCCGTGAACTCGCCGAAGCGGAGGTAAACCGACTTGCCGATTTGGTCATGGCATGGATTGAGCGGGACCTTATCAATCATCCGGTTCGGTGAAGCACCCCGCATCCTCAGTATGCCTGTATGCCTTCAATAGTTATGAGCCAACAGCCAACATAGGCCTCGAAAACCGTAGATGCAAGGTATTGGCGAATGCGGCAGAACGCCGAACGTTGCCTATGGCGCGTTCGTCAATAATGCGACATGATGTCTATTCAAGAAGAGTTGATGAAGTGTCAACTCTGCCCCAAGGAGGCGGAATATGTACTACAGCAGCGGCAATTATGAGGCTTTCGCACGTCCGAAGAAGCCGGCCGACGTGGACAACAAGCATGCATACATCATCGGTACCGGACTGGCGGCATTGTCTGCAGCCTGTTATCTGGTGCGTGATGGTCAGATGCCTGGCGAGAACATCCACATCCTTGAGAAGGACCCGGTACCCGGCGGCGCCTGTGACGGTCTTGATATTCCCGGCCTTGGCTATGTGATGCGTGGCGGCCGCGAAATGGACAATCATTTCGAGGTCATGTGGGATCTGTTCCGCTCGATTCCCTCCATCGAAACCGAAGGCGTCAGCGTACTCGACGAGTACTACTGGCTCAACAAGGAGGACCCGAACTACTCGCTGTGCCGCGCCACCAAGAATCTCGGCAAGGACGCGGGGCTCAAGGGCAAGTTCGGGCTGTCCGACAAGGCTTCGATGGAAATCATGAAGCTGTTCTTCACCCCGGACGAAGACCTGTATGACAAGCCGATCACCGATTTCTTCGATGATGAGGTGCTGAACTCCAACTTCTGGCTGTACTGGCGCACCATGTTCGCCTTCGAAAACTGGCACTCCGCGCTGGAAATGAAGCTGTACATCAAGCGCTACATTCATCACATCGGAGGCCTGCCGGACTTTTCCGCGCTGCGTTTCACCCGCTACAACCAGTACGAGTCGATGATTCTGCCGATGGTCAAGTATCTGGAATCGCACGGCGTCGAATTCCGCTACAACACCAAGGTCGAGAACGTGGAATTCGCGATTGGCGGGGGAGCCGGCCCCAAGCGCGAGCACACCGGCGTAGGCCAAGACACCATCCAGAAGATTCAGGCCACCTCCGGCTTCTTCAAGCGCAACCCTGCCAGCACGCCCACCAAGAAGCTTGCCGTGCGCATCGACGTGGACCACGAGGGTGATAAATCCTCCATCGACCTGACCGAGAACGATCTGGTGTTCATCACCAACGGCGGTTGCGTGGAGAACTCCACCATGGGTTCCCAGAACTCGCCCGCCGCATGGAACCCAGACCTGAAGCCCGGTGGCGGCTGGGATATGTGGAAGCGTATCGCCGACCAGGACCCGAGCTTTGGCCATCCGGAGAAGTTCTGCTCCGATCCGAATGCCACCAAGTGGATGAGCGCCACCGTCACCACCCTGGACGGCGAGATTCCGCCGTACATCCAGAAGATCTGCAAGCGCGACCCGTTCTCCGGCAAGGTCGTCACCGGCGGCATCGTCACCGTGCAGGACTCCAACTGGCTCATGAGTTGGACCCTGAACCGCCAGCAGCAGTTCCGCGACCAGCCCAAGGACCAGCTGTGCGTATGGGTCTACGGCCTGTTCCCGGACAAGCCCGGCAACTATGTGAAGAAGCCGATGACCGAATGCACCGGTGAAGAGATTTGCGAGGAGTGGCTTTACCACATGGGCGTGCCGACCGACAAGATCGAGGCGCTCGCAAAGCACCACGCCAACACCGTGCCGGTCATGATGCCGTACATCACCGCGTTCTTCATGCCGCGCGCGGCCGGCGACCGCCCGGACGTGGTGCCCGATGGTGCCGTGAACTTCGCATTCCTTGGCCAGTTCGCCGAGACCCCGCGCGACACGATTTTCACCACCGAATACTCGATGCGCACCGGTATGGAAGCTGTCTACACGTTGCTCGGCGTGGACCGCGGCGTGCCTGAAGTGTGGGGTAGCGTCTATGACGTGCGCAACCTGCTCAACGCCACCGTCAAATTGCGTGACGGTGCACCGGTCACCGATATGAAGCTCAACTTCATTGAAAAGGCCGTGGTCAAGAAGGTGCTCAAGAAACTCGACGGCACCGATATTGCCACCCTGTTACGCGAATACCACGTAATCTGACATCCATCTGGCTCCCCTCGACTGGCACGCGAAGCGTGACTGAGGGAAGTTGCTCACAACGGAGTGTTAAGAGAAGGACAAAAACATGACTGATTCTGATCCCCAGTTAATCCGCCACGCCACCATCGACGATCTGGACGCGCTGGCCGCCATGGAATCCGAATGCTTCCCGGCCGCCGAGGCCGCCGACCGCTCGTCCCTGCGCGCCCGAATCGAGACCTATCCGGAATGTTTTTGGCTATTGATTGATGGCGAGATCGTCATGGCGTTCATCAACGGTTTCGCGACCGATCGGCGCGACTTGACCGATGACATGTACGAGGATGCCGCGCAGCACAACCCTCAAGGTGACTGGCAAATGATTTTCGGCGTGGATACTGCGCCGAAGTATCAGCATCGCGGTTGCGCCAGTACACTCATGAGGAAAGTCATTGAAGACACTCGTGCAGCTGGACGTAAAGGCCTGGTGCTCACCTGCAAAGATCGGCTGGTCGGATTCTATGCGCAATTTGGGTATGAGGACGAGGGCATTTCGGAGTCCACTCACGGTGACGTGGTCTGGCATCAGATGCGCCTGACCTTCTAATCCCCCTTTGGTTCCCCTCTTTGATGCTGAGGCGTCTAAAAAACAGTCCGGTGGACTGTTTTTTTAGACGAAGGCGAGACGATAGTCGAGCCATAAGGACGAGAGCTTTTTGCGGGTGAGCCGTCCGCGTGATCGGACTGAGGGGAGTTGAACGTGGAATAAATTGTTGCGACACGCCGGTGAACATCTGATTTCGTTACGTGAGCCCATAAAAAGCCGGCGTATCCTGATGGTAACGGCGTGATTCAAGCTGATTTCGACACGCCGGGCGAAGCCTGTCGTTTCAACGATTTGGGCTTATCTTCGTGCGCCTGATTTGCGTGAATCCGGACATGCGTGTAAGTTATTCACCTGTTGCCGCTCAGCGCGGCGGGTTCCTTTCTCTGGTTGGTTTCCCGTCTGGCTGGTGTGGTGGTGGTTTGAGAACTCAAGAGCGTGTTTGTACTACTTCTTTATAGTCAATGATTGCCAGTTCATTCCTCGCC